>JADYYU010000340.1 GCA_020853515.1 Chitinophagaceae bacterium
AACGAGATCGAAACACAGAATAGACTGCTCACGCTGGAAAGCAGCTCAAAACTGAATCAGCTTAAACCTCATTTCATTTTCAATGCTTTGATGCCTTTGCAGAATTACATTCTTAAATCAGACAAAGAGAACGCATTAAACTATCTGAAGGAATTCAGTGCACTCACACGCACCATGCTTACAATATCAAGGTCATCGTATGTTTCAATTCATGAAGAGATTGCATTCCTGAATAACTACCTTTCGGTACAGCAAACTGAAAAATCAAATGCATTTGATTACACGATCGAAAATCAGTTACCATTTGACCTCAGCCGCGCAAACATAATGCCAACATTACTTCTGCAACCACTGGCAGAAAACGCTATTGATCATGGTATGACCCGCGATATGAAGCAAAAAGGCTTCATTCGCATTTGTTTTGCGCCCTTTGACGAACAACATTTTAAGGCCACCATCCTTGACAATGGACCAGGATTTTCGACTGAAAAAAAAGAACAGCAAGCAAAAAACCATGCATTGAGTATTATTGAAGAACGAATCAGCCTGATGCGCAAACGAACAGATCTCACGCAACTTCACTACTCACAAACGTCAGCAGGATTTCAAATCACGCTTATTTTACCTATAAACCCGCACCCATGAACAAGACCCTAAATGCCATTATTGTAGAAGATATATTACTGGCCTCCGATGCCCTCAAAATGATGCTGAGTGATTTTCCGGAAGTACATGTAATCGGTAAATCAAGTACCGCCGAAGATGCCATTAACAAGATCAATCATTACAAGCCCGATCTGGTATTTATGGATATCAAACTAAAAAATGACAGCGGCTTTGATGTATTGAATGCCTGTGCCGGCAATTATAAATTTGTCATATTCACCACTGCATACGATGAATTTTCGCTGCAGGCTTACCAATACCAAACCATACACTATATACTAAAACCGGTAGACAAAGAACAACTGCAGGTGGCTATCAGTAAGGCTGCGGCCCTGCTTTCACTCAACCATAGTTCGCCATTGCAGGAAGAATTGCAGAACCTCAACCAGCGAATACAACAGACAGGTACCGCGCAGAATTTTATGTTTCTATACGATAAAAAAATATGGCATAAAGTAAACATTGACGAGATCATATACGGAGAAGCAAACAAAAGCTACACCACCGTATATACTACACGAACAACCATTATGCTTTGCAAAAATTTAAAGCAGTTTGCCGAGTCACTTCAACCTTACCCATCGTTTTACAGAGTGCACAAAACGTATATTGTCAATATCAACTACATTCAGAATATCAGAAAAGGTCTTTACCCTAAAATTGAATTAAATAACGGCGTTATCATACCTGTATCGCCGATGGAAAGGGATCCATTTTTTAAATTGCTGCAAATGTAAAGTTCGCTTCAGCAATGCTGCACAGCCGTTCGCATGGTGTAAAAAAAACAATTGTATGCAGCATCAAAAAATTGTACCTTGCGTCATCATCGACCTTCAAATTGAATAACCATGGAATATCGCCGTCTCGGAAAATCAGGATTACAACTTTCTGTACTATCATTTGGAAGCTGGGTTAGTTTCAGCAAGCAGATCAACGACAAAAAAGCAGAAGAACTTATGTCGTATGCCTATGATCAGGGCGTGAACTTTTTTGATAATGCGGAAGTATATGCGCTGGGTGAAAGCGAAAAAATGATGGGCAGAATTCTTACTAAAAAGAAATGGGACCGTACAAGTTATTGCGTCAGCAGTAAGGTCTATTTTGGATGGCGGGGTACGGAAAACAAACCTAACCAAACCGGATTGAGCCGCAAACATATTACAGAAGCCTGTCATGAAGCATTGCAACGTTTGCAGGTCGATTATCTGGATCTGTTTTTATGTCACAGGCCTGATAAAAATACCCCTATTGAAGAAACCGTACTGGCGATGAATTCACTGATACAGCAAGGAAAAATATTGTATTGGGGTAGCAGCGAATGGAGCGCCGCAGAAATTATGGAAGCTCATAAAATTGCAGCCGACTACCGCGTGATCGCACCGGTAGTTGAACAGCCGCAATATAACCTGTTTGAAAGAAGTAAAATGGAGAATGAATTTTTACATCTTTTCAATACGGTTGGCATGGGCACTACCATCTGGAGTCCGCTGGCCACAGGCCTGCTCACCGGTAAATACAATGATGGCGCACCCAAAGGTTCCCGTTTGGCAATGAAAGATTTCAACTGGCTTGCAGAGCGATGGCTGACAAAAGACAAACTGGATAGAGTTAAAAAACTATCTACAGTGGCAAAAGACCTCAAAATAAGCATGCCCCAACTGGCGATCGCCTGGTGCATCCAAAACAAACATGTGACTACTGCTATACTCGGAGCAACTAAAAAAGAGCAACTGGCAGACACATTGCAGGCAGTAGAGATACTGCCTAAATTAACGGCAGAAGTTAATGAGCGTATAGAGAAGATCATGGGGAACAAGCCTATGCTACCGGCGTTTTAACTAAGGATTTCGTGCAGCACCGGTACGCTTTTCAGATCGCTCATTTGCGGAATATGCAATTGAAGATATTGTAAACAAATGAGCAGCAGTTCAAGTCTTTTGCTGCCACTCATCTGGATATCAGTATGCTGTGCCCATAATATTTCACTGATCAGGCGTGAGTGTTCCCGATCGATCCTGTGTGGGATGATCCATTCATTTTCGGCAATAAAATTGCCACTTTGTACATTAAATAGCGGTGTTTCAGGGCTGTAGTTATTCTGAATACCGAAGCCCAGATGTTCGGCAAACAATAATGTAAATAAAATCGGAAAGTTGGATAGACGGCCTTCTGCTTCGTGCAAAACATGCGAAAAACTCTCGTCAAAAAACTGATAGAGCTCGGCATTGGTTTCGGTTTCGGTGATCGCCTTTTGGATCAGTTCTACCATATAAATTCCGATGGCATAGCGAACCACTTCGGCTCCCTGAAAATTTTTAACATACAGCAATTGTGCTTCTTTAATCCGTTGCAGATTTTTATGCGGATGATGATAGACGATCATGTCGAGCAAGGTAGTGGGCTGAAACATATTTGCTTTGGCTGAAGTTCGCTTTTCTGTTCGCACACCGTTGATCAGGTACGACTGCAGGCCAAACAGTTCTGTATATATTGACACCACAAGACTGGTTTCGCCGTACTTAACAGCCCTCAATACAATTCCTTTGGTAGCATGCAGCATAATATGCAAAGTAACGGATTTATTTCTGGCAATAACATCTCAGGCTGGCATTCGTCAGCTAATCACTTTTACTTCGCGCCTTTTCTGTTTGAGCCATTGCCGCAATATATCATTGGCATCCGGGTAGTATTTTTTATTTTCAAGATACGATTTCAGATCGTCCAGATCGGTCACTGAGGCATATTCATCTAAATAGCCGTAACCAACATACTTTCTATTTTCTACCAGTATAAATGATTTTTCACCTTCTTTTCGTCCGCGGTCAAAAACTAAAAACGTATTGGCCGAAAATGAATTGTTCTTGATCAGGTTTTCGATCCGTTTATTATAATCGGTAGCCTCTTCCTGTCCTGCGCAGATACCATTGCACTTTTTGATCTGATGATGAAAACAGACGCTTTCATCCGTAGTGAGACCGCAGTACTTCAGACAAAGAATATACTCCTGTATCCAATCTTCCAGCCTCGCCCTTGCTGACATATAGCTGGTAAAAGACAGTAAACTGTTGACCGATTCATCATAGGGTACAATTTGCATCCTCATCACCTGATCCTTTTCAATGAGATCAATACAATGAGTAAACACATCTTTTTTTCGCGCCGTATTGTAGAGCGGTTTATGCTTTTTAATCTCTTCTGATTCGAGTAGCAGGGCAATCAGTTCGCTGCCTGTTTCTACAAAATCTACATTATACAGTTCATGCAACAACTTTTTAGTTTTCTTCAGATCGGTATTGAAATGACTGACAGCCCGCTGATACATATCTATACTTTTACCGATATATAGTATTTGCTGATTTTTATTTAAAAAGTAATAAACTCCGGTAGTGGCCGGCAATTTATCCAGAATATACTTCTTGATATTATCAATGCGCGAAGTCATGATCTGTGTGAGGCTTGCACTTTTATATTGGGTGCTCTGTGTTTTTAACTGCAGCAGCAAGTCAAGCAATTTTGTGGTAGCCACCGCATCCCCTTCGGCCCTGTGCCTTGCCATGTTTGGAATTCCCAATGATTCGCACAAATTACCCAGCGAATACGATTTTTTCCCGGGCATTAGTTTACGGCTTAGTCGCACGGTACATAGTGTATCCCGTTTGAACTTGTAGCCGAGCGACGCAAATTCATCTTTGATAAAATTATAATCAAAAGCTGCATTGTGCGCTACAAATATTTTGCCCTCGGTATAATGAATGATCTCTTTGGCCACCTCATGAAATCTGGGTGCATCCTTCACCATTTCGTTGGTTATGCCCGAAAGACTGGTATAAAAACTTCCAATGTGGCAATCAGGATTGATGAGGGTAGAAAACTGATCGATCACCTGCAAACCATCGTGCACCACAATGCAAATGTCTATGATCCGGCCCTTTTGAAAAGCATATTTGGGGCCGCAGGTTTCGATATCCACTATAGCAAACATAACGCTGCAAATGTATTGCTTTTTGCGATATTGCTTCAAACCAGGACAACGATAATTCATCCGGTAAATCATAAAACAAAACCGGAAGACTATGCTTTACCGCGATGGCGTTCACTTCTTACACCATATTCTTTTGGACACATACGAAACTGCTTTTTAAACATTTTGCTGAAAGACTGTAAATCGGCGAATTTCAGCAAATCAGCAATGTCGGTCCAGGTAAATTGGCCACTCGCAAACAAATTCAGCGCTTCGTTCATTTTAAGCTGCAGCATAAACCGGTGCGGACTCACCTGAAACGTTTCTTTAAACAAATGATAAAATCGAAACTCAGAGATATATAATTCATGAGCGATCTCACTGATGGGCACATTGCTGTACACCGAGTCCTGAATAAGATGCTGAGCCTGTATCATTTTATTGTAAAGGTCATTCCGCGTCGATTTTTTCAATACGGGTAAACGCTTATAAGCCATCAGATGCGGCAACTGATGAAAAATAAATTGCCGGACAAATTCAAACTCAAGTTCCTGCAGTGAAAAAAAATTACCTGATTTTACCTGATGATACAATGCAATGATATAACGATGAAATTCACGATTGGATTTATACTTTATAAAAAAATCATCTTCTAAAAAGTAAGCACTTTTTTCGGAGGCAGAAAAATAAGCCTCCGGGCACAAACTAGTTTGCAAGGCCTGCTGCAGCAGATCCACATTGATATCGATACACACGCCTATATCCTGACGTCCCCGTTCGTCAATACTTACCTCGCCATACGATTGATTGGCGGCCACCAGATATTCACCCGTTTGCAAGGTTACCTCTGTTGATCCGTTATAGTATGTTTCACGGCCTTCGATATTGTATTTAAACGACACCTGACTAAGGGTGATTTCCTTGTTTAGCCGGGTGATCTCAGAAACGCGAAACGGGAATACATCAATATTCGAAATGATCTCATTCCAGTTTTGTTCGTTGAGCAATACACTATTTTTCACAGGATCGTTCATCAGGTACTAAATTACGGCCACTTGCAGAACTACGTCCCGCAATTTTACCAGTGGCAAATATTGAAATCTGAATGGAAAATAAGCAGGAACTGACTATCTGCAGCGTCACAAAAGCCGCTAGTTTTGTCAAAACGATTTTATGCGATACATCCTTGTTATGATACTCGTGTGGCTGTTTATCAAGCAGATATCCGCGGAGCAAAGCGCCAAGCACATACTGACACAGCAACGTGACATTAAGAGCGATCGATTTTGCAGGTATCTGCTGCAACCCCACAATCAACTGACCGGCGCTGCGCCGAAAGAGAAACAATGTAGCTGTTGGTATGCATAAGCTATTACAACTGTTCGGATTCCTGCTGCTATGCTATGATACGGCTTTTACACAAACGTTGCCGCGCAAAGCTTTTGTAGGCCTGCAGTTAAGTGATAAAAATAAAGAGATAGTGGTTGACTCGGTGATGCCGCTTTCAACAGCCGCACAGATGGGTTTGAAAAAGTCTGATATCATTATTACCATCAATAACATTGCATGTTCGCAAGCTGATGAATTTCAAACTACAGCCAATGTATTGAGAACCGGCGATCCGGTAAATATTCAATTTGTTCGTGATAAAAATAATCTTAGCGCAAGCGGGATCGCTATTGCAAAACCATATTTTAAAGCGTCCTGGTGTGATGTAATCTATCAGTCTTTACCGGCTATCGGCTGCACCGTCCGGACCATCATCTATAAACCAAAAAGTAAAATATCAACGCCGGCTGTATTTTTCATTCCGGGCTACAACTGTGGCAGCATTGAAGGCTTTGCCAATAATTTTAACGGCAAAATGATCGAAGGCTGGGTAAAAAAAGGATACACCGTTTACACAGTAGAAAAATCTGGCCTGGGTGACAGTAAAGATTGCAGACCTTGCATGGAAGCTGACCTGCAAACAGATATCGAACTCTTTGAAACGGCCTACCGCGACTTTGCAGCCCTACCCTATGTCGATCGCAATAATCTTTTTATCTGGGGACATTCCATGGGTGGCATCATCGCCCCTATGATCGTTAGCAAACAACCGGTAAAAGGAATCATCGTGTTCGGCACGGTATTCAGACCATGGAGCGAATTTCTGCTTGAAATGCACCGGGTGCAAAAGCCCTTACTGGATAGTCTGGATTATGAACAAACCGAAACTTTTGTAAGACTGATACAAAAAGTATATTATGAGTTTTTTGTGTTGAAGAAATCGCCCGCAGAACTATTTCAAAATCCTGCTTATAAAAACATCGTAGAAACCGAACTCGAGTACAAGCCCGGTAAAGAGGATATGTGGGGACGGCACTGGCGTTTTTGGCAGCAGTTAGACTCAATTAATCTGGCAGTGGCATGGCAGCGTGTTAATTGTAAAGTACTGGCCTTTCAGGGCGGCGCAGATTTTATTCAATGCGCGGCCGTGGAGCCCTACCTGATTGCAGCGACGGTCAACAAGTCGCATCCGGGCAATGCCACGATGGTGACTATTCCGCAACTTGACCATCTGCTGATGCATAGCAGGACTTTTGAAGAGGCGGTAAAAAATATGAATCAAAAAGAATATTTGAAAGGAAACTTTGACAACAGATTATTGAATGAAAGTATTCGCTGGATGGACAAGCTGCAAGGAAAATAAATTAAACATCCTGCTTGTGAAAGCCTTTCTTTATCGTGCTTTCAAAGCAGACGGAATATAACTCCGGTCAACATCAAAAGATTGAAACGTTACGGGCGGCATTTTTTTGAAACTCAGCCATTGATCTTTTTCAGGTTCGCAGGCCTGGGGTGATGTTCGGATGATATGTGCTTTTCCGGTGCTGAAATTTACCTCATCCAGATTATAACCGGCTTCACCGACGCTGCCATTGCATTCGCCCAGCGACCAGAATGAAGACTCACTGCAACCGATCATCAGCCACTGATTTTGCTGAAAGCGAAATGTATAATTCCTGCTCCATCGATAGGCGCTCCCGCCGTAGTGATTAATGTTCAGTACATTTTTTTCAAGTGAAATACTTTCGTAAGGGTCGCCAAATGCTCCGCCACAGCCCTTACATAATACAGCATGCTTACAGCTAGCCGATAGGATATACCCTTGCTGCGTTCCCTTAAGAATCAGCAGAGGACGGTGGCATTC
>JADYYU010000341.1 GCA_020853515.1 Chitinophagaceae bacterium
AGAAAACAAGAGCCCGTTAACTTCAAAAAACCGCACCCTGAAACTGGGTATTGCCGGTTTTTGCTTTGCCAATATCATGCTCATCAGTTTTCCCGAATATCTGGGCTTATCTGCTGCCAGCAATCCTGTATTAAGCGCCTTTTTCCGTTACCTGAATCTGGCTCTTGCCATCCCGGTTCTTATCTTTGGAGCCCGGGAGTTTTTTGTCAATGGTTATTATAGTCTCAGACAACGCACCATCAATATTGATATTCCGATTGCACTGGCTGTAACGATTACCTTCGGCAGAAGTTTATACGAAATTTTTACACAAACAGGCCCGGGCTATTTAGACAGCATGAGTGGTATCATTTTTTTTATGCTCATCGGCCGCGCACTGCAATCGAAAACATCATCTTCTTTAAAATTCAATCGCGATTATAAATCATATTTTCCGATTTCAGTTTTGACGCTGGTAGACGGTGTAGAAAAGTTAAAAAAAATTCAGGAAATTTCTGAAGGTGATGTACTGCAGATCAAGCATCAGGAGATCATTCCGGTTGATTGCATGCTGGCTTCTAAAAAAGCAGAGATTGACTATAGTTTTGTAACAGGCGAAACAGAAAAAACACTGGTGCAAACGGGTGAACTGATTTACGCCGGTGGAAAAGTTGCCAACAGTTCTATTCATGTGATCACCGTAAAACCCTTTGCACAAAACAGTTTCACAGCATTGTGGAATAATGACAGCTTTAAAAAACAGGACAAATCACTCACGCACTCATACGTCGAAAATATCAGCCGCTATTTCTCCCTGTCGCTGCTTGTGATTGCCTTTACCGCATTTATCTGGTGGAGCTATGTAAACCCGGCCCTTTCGTGGAATGCCATGACCGCTGTACTGATCGTAGCCTGTCCCTGCACCTTATTGTTAGCCTCCTCCTACACCTTTGGGTTTATGATGCAGTTTTTTGCACAAAAAGGATTTTTCCTAAAAAACACCAGCAGCATTTTACAATTGTCGCGTGTGAATCATATCGTTTTTGACAAAACAGGTACTATCACCGATGTCAAAAGTCAGACCGTTAAATTCATTTGCGATGCTCCGGCAGCTAAACAACCTGAGATTCTGGCACTCTTAATATCGATGCTAAAAAATTCGACGCACCCATTAAGCAAAGTGATTGTACAGAAATATCAGCATATCAAAACCCATGAGATCGAGCACCTGAAAGAACATGCAGGAAGTGGTATTGAGGCCTGGTATAACGATCAGCATGTAAAAGCAGGCAAAGCATCATTTGTAAATGTTACCGAAATACCTCAACTGCAAGGGGGATGCATCTATTTTTGTATTGATGATCATACACAGGGTTCCTTTTCAGTACAAGCCTTTGTAAAAGAAGGCATCGATTTGCTGGTAGATCAGCTGGACGAATATAAACTCAGCTTACTGAGCGGAGATAACGACAATAGTAAAAACCAGATGAAGCGCATTTTTGGCGAACGGGCTGATCTGAAATTCAATCAGACACCCCAAATGAAGCTGGATTATATCAAAAGCCTGCAGCGCGAAAACGAGGTGGTGCTGATGGTGGGTGATGGCTTAAATGATGCCGGAGCCCTCAAACAAAGTGACGTAGGCATATCGTTGGTTGACAACCATTTTTCATTTTCACCTGCTTCGGACATTATCATGAACAGTGAGCATATCACGGCACTTTACAGTTTTATAAAAGCAGCCAGACAAGTCAAAAAACTGATCATCGGATTGTTTATTTATTCACTGCTTTATAATGCAACCGGCATTTCTATTGCAGTGTCAGGCAACATGAAACCGGTGATAGCAGCCATCCTCATGTCTGCATCATCTATCAGTGTCATACTCATTGCCTACATCGGATCTCGCTTTATTTTCTCCACCAATTTAAAATATGATAAAAATCATACAGGTGTTTGATGCAGCGCATTTTATTCCCTTATACCTGCGTCTACATTTGCTCCGGATTAATATCTGCTAAAAAATGAATATCATCATCCTTTTACTGAGTGTTAGCTTAACAGTAGCTGTCTGCTTTCTGCTGGCATTTGTATGGGGGGTAAAAGGCGGGCAGTTTGAAGACGATTATTCACCGGCGCACCGCATTTTTTTTGATGAACCTAAAATTGAAGACAATAATAAATAATACATTATAATATGCAACTTGAAAAATTCTATTACGACAATAAGATAGTCAAACAATTCGGAATAGCAACCTTGTTCTGGGGGGTGGTCGGTATGCTGGTAGGGGTGGTAATCGCCTTTCAGCTAGCCTATCCTGCCTTAAATTTTGGTATTCCATACACCTCATTTGGTCGTTTGCGTCCGCTGCATACCAACGCGGTAATTTTTGCATTTGTGGGTAATGCCATCTTTGCAGGCGCGTATTATATTTTACAACGCGTATTAAAAACGAGATTGTTTAATGACACCCTGAGTAAAATTCACCTATGGGGCTGGCAACTCATTATCGTACTGGGAGCCTTGTCTCTTATCATGGGCTACACAACAGGTAAAGAATATGCTGAGCTGGAATGGCCACTTGATATCCTCATCACTTTGATCTGGGTTGTATTTGGTATCAATATGTTTGGTACCATCTTAGTACGTCGTGAAAGACATCTCTATGTAGCCATCTGGTTTTTTATCGGTACCTGGGTTACGGTGGCTTTGCTGCATATTGTGAACTCATTTGAGCTGCCTATTTCTTTTACTAAAAGTTACAGCCTGTATGCAGGTGTGCAGGACGCCCTGGTACAATGGTGGTACGGGCATAATGCCGTAGCCTTCTTTCTCACCACACCCTTTCTCGGATTGATGTATTATTTTGTACCAAAGGCTGTAAACCGGCCTGTTTATTCATACCGCTGGAGTATCATCCACTTCTGGGCTTTGATCTTCATTTATATCTGGGCAGGTCCGCATCACTTGTTATATACTGCGTTGCCCGAATGGGCTCAGGCCCTCGGCACTGTGTTCAGTGTGATGCTGGTGTTGCCAAGCTGGGGTGGTATGCTGAATGGTTTGTACACCTTGCGTGGTGGCTGGGACAAGGTACGTGAAGATCCTATTTTAAAAATGTTTGTAGTGGCGCTTACCTGTTATGGTATGTCTACCTTCGAAGGACCGATGCTGTCATTGAAATCGGTGAATGCGATCAGTCACTACACCGACTGGACCATTGCCCACGTACACATCGGCGCTTTAGGCTGGAATGGTTTTCTGATTTTCGGTATGCTGTATTATGTAATTCCAAGAATGTGGAATACAACGCTTTACAGCCGCAAACTGGCCAATCAGCACTTCCTGATCGGTACTGTTGGTATCTTATTGTACGCAATTCCGATGTATTGGGCCGGCTTTTCACAAAGTCTGATGTGGAAACAATTTACCGAAAGCGGTCAGTTGCAATATCAGTTTATGGAAACGGTTACCCATATCATGCCTATGTATGTTTTACGTGGAATTGGTGGATTACTCTATTGGCTGGGTGCATTTTTAGCCATCTACAATATTTACAAAACCATGAAGCAGGGCAGTTTTGTTGCCAATGAAGCAGCAGAGGCCGTGTCATACAAATTACTTGAAATGCCCCAAACCAAAATGCACTGGCATAGCTGGATCGAAAGACGCCCGATACAAATGCTTGTATTCAGTTTGATCGCCGTATCCATCGGTGGACTCGTAGAACTGATCCCGACATTTCTGATCAACGAAAATGTACCGGTGATTTCTGCAGTAAAACCATATACAGCGCTCGAATTACATGGTAGAGATATTTATATAAGAGAAGGCTGCTACACTTGTCACTCGCAAATGATCCGTCCTTTCCGTGATGAAGAAGCACGCTATGGAGAATACTCAAAAGCTGGTGAGTTTGTATATGACCATCCGTTTCAATGGGGTAGCAAACGTACAGGTCCGGATCTGGCCCGTGAAGGCGGCAAGTACACAGATAGCTGGCATTACAATCACATGCGTGCACCACAAGACATGACTCAGGGCAGTATCATGCCTGAATATCCATGGCTGTTAGAGGATGACCTGGACGAAAGCACTACTGAAGCAAAAATCAGGGCCATGCGAAAATTGGGTGTGCCTTACAAAGAAGAATATGTGACCGCTGCCATCAATGACATGCATGCACAGGCTGATTCAATTGTCAGCAATCTGAAAAAAGACAAGATCAATGCAAAGAGCAGTAAAGAGATCATTGCACTGATCGCTTATCTGCAACGACTGGGCACCGATATTAAAGGAACCGTTAAAAATTAATTATTATGAAATTTAAATATTATCTCGAAAAAATCAATAATGCCGAGATCTATCCGATGCTGTCACTGATCATTTTTGGTCTGATATTTCTGGGGGTACTGGTATATGTGTTTACCTCCGACAAAAAAAACATGAACGATAAAGCAAATATCCCCCTTCAATAAACTCCTTTACAATATGAAGAACAATACAATAAAGATCTTGAGCGCCATCAGTTTCGTCAGCGTTATCAGTCATCCTGTGAGTGTATTTGCACAGGAAAGCGCACCGGTAAAAGCGGCAGGGAATGCCTTTTTTACCGCAGATAATCTTCCCCGTTATTTACTGATCATCACATGCGCCCTCTTCTTAATCATTATAGCAGTGCTGGCAAAAGCGATTAAAGTAGCCGGTAAAACCTACTTTGCAAAATTGAAAGAAGAAGCAAAGAATGCCGGTAAAGCAAGTCCCTTGCTGATCTTGTTTCTACTCGCCTCGACAGACCTTTTTGCAGCACCTGAAAATAATGCGGGAGCAGCCGATAACCCCTTCTCCAATCTGGATCTGTACCTGATGTCGGGTGCCGTGCTGATCCTGTTTATTGCGGTACTTGCATTGGTAAAAGCGCTGTTTGTACTGATGGGTGTGAAAGCCGCGCAAACTGAAGCACTAACAGGAGAAACAGTAAAAGTAAAAACGTTATTTCAACGCCTCAATAATACCGTAGCCATCGAAGATGAAGATTCGCTGGATCTGCAACACGATTATGATGGGATCCGTGAACTGGATAACAAAGTGCCTAACTGGTGGAGCTGGACTTTCTTCGCTTCTGCCTTGTTTGGTGTGATTTATATGTACCGCATGTTTGGCGCAGAAAATTTGCCTAAGCAACTGGAAGAACTTGCTCAGGCTAATACAGAGGCTGAAATCGCTAAAGAAGCTTATCTGAAAAAGAATGCCAACATGGTAGATGAAAATACCGTTGTAATGCTTACCGGTGGCGATATTGCTGCAGGTGCTGCATTGTATACGGCTAACTGTCTGGCCTGCCATGGCGACAAAGGACAGGGCGGTGTAGGTCCAAACCTGACCGATGACTACTGGCTGCACAACGGAAGCATCAAAGATATTTTTTATTCCGTAAAATATGGCTGGCAGGAAAAAGGCATGAAATCATGGCAAAACGATCTGTCACCATTACAGATCGCACAAGTCAGCAGTTTTGTAAGAACGCTGCATGGTACCAATCCTCCTAATCCTAAAGACAAGCAGGGTGAGTTGTACAGCGAAACAAGCACAGTCAAGGATAGTCTCACAACAGATCAAAAACAGCCGGCCGACAGTTTAAAAAAATAAGGTCCGCCCGCACATAAATGTAGTATGAACAAGAACCC
>JADYYU010000342.1 GCA_020853515.1 Chitinophagaceae bacterium
CTCGATGAAGATGAGATCGTTCAATGGCTAAAGGAAAAGTAAACGACGGTGCACCCGTATACTAACATATTTCAATCTGTCAGCAGATATTAATATTTGAAAAAGTATATTAGATTTGTCTGATTTTTTTTAATAAATTTATTCAATGAAGCAAGTAGCAACCTTATTTTTAATATTTTACATTTCTTTTTCAAATGCGTTATTTGCACAGGGCAAAAAGGAAATTTTTCTGGAAGATATTTTTACCAAAAATACTTTTAAGCAAGAGTCCGTGGCCGGTTTCAGATCCATGCGTGATGGCCGTTACTACATCGAAACAAGCAAAGACGGCATGCTTCAAAAGATGAATTTTGAATCCGGACGTTTTGAAACTAATCTGTTAAGTCTGAAAGGAATCAGATATAATAATGTGGAACTTAAAGTGGACGAATACGAATTTAATGAAAATGAAACTAAATTGCTTTTGCTGACAGAGAGCGAAAATATTTATCGCCGTTCTGTACTGCACCGCGTATATATTTATGATATTGCTACCAAAAAGGTTACACAGCTTCATAAGGAGAAAGTATTACAGGCATCGTTTTCACCTCACAGTGATAAGGGAGCCTATGTGTATAAGAATAATCTATATTATTACGACATTACCAGCAATGAAACGTTGCCGGTAACCGAAGACGGTGATTATAATTCGATCAATGGAAACTGTGACTGGGTGTACGAAGAAGAATTTGAATTTACAAAAGCTTATGAGTGGAGCGAAAGTGGCGACTTTATTGCTTATTATCACTTCGATCAAACACTGGTGCCGGAGTATAATTTTGCGATGTATGATCAGTTGTATCCTACAGAGTATAAGTACAAGTATCCTAAAGCCGGTGAAAAAAATTCGGTGGTGAGCGTAAAGATCTATCACATTGAAGATGCTCGAACGGTTGTTTGCCAGTTAGGTGAAGACACCGATTTTTATGTTCCCCGTATTAAGATCAATCCGTTTAATAATACACTGATCGTATATAAATTAAACAGACTGCAAAACCATCTGGAATTATATTCAGTCAATGCGCGCAATGGTAAAACCCGGCTGATCTATAACGAAACGAATAAATATTTTGTGGAGATCAATGATGACATTTCATTTTTGAAACTTCGCAATGCTTTTGTTTACACTTCCGAAAAAGACGGCTATAATCATATTTACCTGCATGATATTGATGAAGATAAATCTACTCAATTAACCAAAGGCAATTGGGAAGTGACAGACATAAAAGGTGTAGACGAAAAGTCAGGCACTATTTATTTTATGAGTACTGAATTGTCGCCACTCGACCGGCAACTGTACACTGTGAATCTGGATGGTAGTGCGAAAACCTGCCTGACGCCGGAAGCGGGTGTACACGAAATTACCTATAACAGTGATTATACATATTTTCTCGACAAACATTCCAGCATCAATAAAGTGCCTACATATACTTTGGTAAGCCGCAATCTGACGAAACGACTTTTAAAAGACAATGCAGAGTTGAAAGCAAAAATGAGTGAGTATAAATTGTCTGAATTTGAATTGTTTAAAGTGCCCAATGCAGAAGGGACTTTACTGAACGGATGGTTACTGAAACCGCACGATTTTTCTGAGGATAATCAATATCCATTGTTGATGTTTCAGTACAGCGGTCCCGGCTCGCAATCAGTAGCCAATCAGTTTTCGATCGGCAATATGTGGTGGTATCAGTTGCTGGCGCAAAACGGTTATATCATTGTTTGTGTTGATGGCACAGGAACCGGTTTCAGAGGTGAAGAATTTAAAAAGAAAACTTATCTTCAACTGGGTAAATATGAAAGTGACGATCAGATTGCAGTTGCAAAATATTTCGCAGAGCAGCCAAATATTGATCCGAAGAGAATCGGTATCTGGGGCTGGAGTTACGGTGGTTATATGAGCAGTATCTGTTTGCTGAAAGGTGCCGATGTGTTTAAAACGGCCGTAGCAGTGGCACCCGTTACCAACTGGCGCTATTATGATAATATTTATACTGAACGTTATATGCGTACTCCGCAGGAAAATGCCAAAGGCTATGATGATAATTCGCCGGTGAATATGGTGAGTAAATTACAGGGCAACTACCTGCTCATTCATGGCAGTGCAGACGATAACGTGCATTTGCAAAACACCATGATGATGACGGACGCACTCATCAAAGCCAATAAAGATTTCGACTCTGAAATTTATCCAAATAAGAATCATGGCATTTCGGGAGGTGTAACCCGCTTGCAACTGTTCAGAAAAATTACCAATTATTTATTGGAAAAACTGTAAGGATTATTTGCCTGAGTTTGGTAAGGGAATAGTATAATCCTGTTTACTGATTTGTAAACTACTCAGTAATTCTTTAGTGTAATTATGCTGCGGAAAATGATACAGATCTTCAGCATTGTTATGTTCTGCAATACGGCCATTTTTCATCACGCTGACATGATCACTGATATGTTTGATCACATTCAGATCGTGTGAAATAAACAAATAAGTAAACGCAAATTCATCCCGCAGCGACACCAGTAAATTCAGTACCTGCGCCTGCACACTGACATCCAGTGCCGACACACTTTCATCGCAAATGATGAATGAAGCATTCAAAGCCAGGGCTCTTGCTATACTGATGCGCTGACGTTGTCCGCCCGAAAACTCATGCGGATAACGATCATAATGTATTGCTTGTAAGCCCACTTTTTCAAGTAATGAAATCGCCCGGGCCTTTCGGTTTTTGGATGTTTCAATGCCATGTACCTCCATCGGTTCTTTGATGGCACTGCCGATGCTGATGCGTGGATTTAGAGAAGAGTAGGGGTCCTGAAAAATGATCTGCACTTCTCTGCGGTAATCCTTCATGGCTGATCTTGAAAAATCCGCAATACTTTTTCCCTTATATAGAATGTTACCTTGCTGTATGTCAGCCAGTTTTACGATACTTTTACCGATGGTGGTTTTGCCGCAGCCACTTTCGCCCACCAGTCCCATGGTTTCACCTTCCCTGATCTGCAAATTAACGCCGTTTACAGCTTTGAACCAGGCAGTGGGTTTCCCCCAAACATTGCGTTTTGTCGGATACCAAACGTGCAATTCATGCAACTCAAGAATGGTTTTTCGTTCTTCAATTTCTTCGATTCTTTTCTTAAAATCGAGTGCGGTGCGGATATTTCCTTCCACGGGATGAATCGTTAGTCCGCTGGAAATTTCTTCAACAGTAGACAGGTATTTTACCCGGATATCTTGTGCCGGTCTGCAACTGAGTAAACTTCGGGTATAATTTTGTTGCGGATTTTCAAAAATTTGGCCGGTCGGTCCGGTTTCAATGGCCTCGCTTTTGTACATAACCATAACCTGATCAGCGAATGACCTCACCAGATTTAAATCGTGTGTAATAAACAGCATGGCCATTTTGTATTTCACCTGTAGCTCTTTCAATAAATGCAAAATGCTTTTTTGCACGGTTACATCCAACGCGGTGGTGGGTTCATCAGCGATCAGTAATTTGGGTTTGCAGCAAATGGCCATCGCAATCATCACCCGCTGTTTTTGTCCGCCGGAAAGTTCATGCGGATATTTCAGATAGGCCGCTTCCGGGTACGGCAATTTTACCTCTGTAAACAATTCGATGGTGTGCCGGCGGGCCATTTCCTGATTCATTTTTAAATGTAAGCGCAATGATTCTGCAACCTGTTCGCCACAGCGCATCAGCGGATTCAGCGAGGTCATCGGCTCCTGAAAAATCATCGCGATCTCATTTCCTCTCAGGGATGCCAGCTTTTGTTGCGGGATCTGAACAAGATCATCCTGTTCGTTTTTTTTATTGACGAATAAAATATTGCTTTTTGGATCAATCAAGGCATTGGGAGACAGCAGGCGCATGATGCTCAATGCGGTGACCGATTTGCCCGAACCACTTTCGCCCACTATGGCCAGGGTTTCACCTTCTTTCAGTTGAAATGAAACATTGCGCACCGCATCGATCTCTTCATATTCAGTTTTAAACCGGACATTTAAGTTAATTATTTTAATTAAATCATCGTTCATACTTATTTTTTCAAAGCGGCTATAGCGGATGCTGAAATTCTGTTGAACGAAGCACTCTTGGCCGGTTTATTCTGTAAAGGTTAGCTTCGCTGCATGGGATGGCTTACTTTCAGCAAATTCTGCTCAAAACTGGCAGGCTGACTTCCCAGGGTTTGCTATCTCTGCAGATCTGCCTTCAAATATAGCAGACAAACCTAAAATATTTCGC
>JADYYU010000343.1 GCA_020853515.1 Chitinophagaceae bacterium
AAATCGGCATGTTTGGCCATTGAAATTTCGGTACCGTTGGCTGTGTTACGGTGTCCATAACTATAAAACAACTGATTGGCCGTGTGAAACAGACCACAGGGGATACCACCCTCACTGTTGGTCAGATAGCCGTTGGGTAAACCAGGCATCAGGGTATAAGTGCCGTGCAGCGTATGACTGCTATAAACCATGGTACCGGTTCCGTAAGATATATAGAGGTAGAAGGTGTTGCCGGCTTTAAAAATATCCGGATCGGTGGGTTTAAAATTGTTGTTGGTGGTATAAGTCAAGCGGTGACCATTTTGTGTGACAAATTGCGTACCATCACTTCCGGCGACTTCGATGGCAGAATCGAAGTAGGCGGTACAGGGTGGTGCAGCGCAGTTGGCCGGATCACCTGCAATACCGGTGGTATTTAAGAAAAACAAACAGAGCTTGCCATTGTCATCCACAAAAACAGAGGGGTCGGCAAACTGTACGGGATTGCCAATACTATCAGCAATACTGACCGGAATTGCTGTTGCATCCCACTGATTAGCAGCATGATCATAACGCCTGACTTGTCCGGGCGTATAAATATAGAGTTTGTCGCTCCTGATGCCTGCATCTGGCACACTGCCCTGATAGGCAGGGAAATTAGGCAAAAGCGACCAGTTTTCACCGTCATTACTTTCGGCCAGCATGACGGTGTGGTTTTGAGGTCCGCCGCAGGCAGGTATGGCGCAATGATGAAAAGACAGGATGTACTTTTTGGTAAAAGGCTGTCCATTCGTTTTAGTCTGAACACAAAAGGCCAGAACCATTAACAGGTAAAGGGCAATATAATTCATAGGCGCAATGCAAGATACAAAAACTTCTTATACATTTGCAGTTCTTAAAAACGATAAATCTTCTATATGAAAAAACTTAGCTGGCTTGTGGTAATTGCTTTATTATGGAGTGCTTGCGCAAAAAATGACAAAACGAAGGTAAGCGGTACCATTAAAAATATGGGTAACGGTGAGATCTATTTCATCAAATCGGGTGACGACAAAATCATGGATACCGTAAAGGTGACCAATGATCAGTTTAGCTACGAACTGAAAGTAACTGAACCCACGGTATATATGGTGAATTTTGGTGCTGAACAGCTTCCGGCTTTTGTGATCCTTGAAAACGTACCGACCACCATCAACTACGAAATGAATGTGCTGAACAGCCTGCAGGTTAAAGGCGGTCCTGAACAGGAAGTCTATAACAGTTTCATCAATGAATGCCGCCGCGATTTTAACAGCATGGACTCCATCAGCAAAGTGGCTGAGTCGAATGCACAAAATCAGGTATTGCTGGCTGAATTGCAGAAAAGCTTTTTTACCCTCGACAGTGTCGTGAAAGTAAAGCAGATCGCTTTCGTTAATAAAAATCCTAAAAGCATCGCCTCAGCCTTTTTGGCCGTTAATTACCTGAGTCAAAATCCTGAAAAAACCTACGAAGAGGTCAGCAATGTGTATAATACCCTCGACAAGTCTATACAGCAAACCTACTACGGAAAGAAGTTGGAAGAAATGGCTACGCAAATGCGATCGACTTCTGAAGGTCAGGTAGCTCCAGACTTTACGCTGAACGATGTAAACGATAAGCCGGTAGCGCTCTCCTCTTTCAGGGGAAAAGTTGTATTACTTGATTTTTGGGCCAGTTGGTGCGGACCCTGCCGCAAAGAAAATCCGAATGTGGTAGCAGCCTATAATAAATTTCACAGCAAAGGACTTGAAATTCTGGGGGTATCCTTAGACGATAATAAATCGAACTGGCAACAGGCTATTGCAAAAGACGGGCTTACCTGGACTCATGTCAGCGATCTGGAAGGATGGCAGTCCAAGGCAGCTCAATTGTACGGTGTGCAATCGATCCCGGCCAATTTCCTGCTCGATAAAGATGGCAAGATCATTGCCAAAGACCTGAGGGGAGAAATGCTGGAGCAAAAATTAAATACCCTTTTTCCGTAATCTTTTAATAATTTTAATTTTATGAAGCAGAAATTTCTTTCATTTTTCGCAGTGATCACTTTCCTGGGAATGCAGGTTCACGGGCAGGCTGCCAAAAGCAATTTTAATATTGAAATTACCGTTTCTGATGAGCAGTCAGGAAACTTGCTGATGAAAAACCTGACCAATCTGACACCAGATACAATCCGCATTATAAACGGCGTGGCAAAATATGCCGGACATGCGGTGGAACCTACCCCTTTCATTGTGGCCGATGAAGCCAATAAGTATCAGTTGTTTTTTGTGGCACCCGGCGATAAGGTTAAAATTACCTTACGCAAAAAAGATATGGTGGTGACGTTTCTGGAAGGTTCTCCTTCGCACGAAATTTTCAGGGGTCTGATCGCAGTGCAGGAACCCTTGCAGCAGATCGGTGGCAGTTTGCAACAGGCCTACTCAAATCCTTTGGCCAATACCGATAGTCTGAACCGCGTGATGGAAAAAGTAAACGAAAAACTGAAAGATAATTTTTATGCTTTTTTAAATAAAAATAAAAATTCGGAGGTCACCGCATTTGTTGTTTACAGTGCGATCAACAACGACCGGAATATCAGAACAGGCATAGCCGATTCGATGTACAGGATTCTGGCCGGACCCGCAAAAACAGGTTTTTACGGTACCGAACTCAATAAAATGCTGATCAAATTACGGGCCGTTGAAGTGGGCTATATGGCGCCTGATTTTACCCTGTCAGACTCGACCGGCAAGAAAAAACATACCTTGTCAGGCTATCGCGGCAAGTATGTGCTGATTGATTTCTGGGCCAGTTGGTGCGGTCCGTGCAAACAAGAGATACCCTACCTCAAAACAGCTTACAGCAGGTTTCACAATAAAGGTTTTGAGATCCTCAGTGTGTCACTCGACGACAATAAAGACAAATGGACAGCCGCTTTGCGTCAGTTTCAAATGCCCTGGATCCACATTTCAGATGTAAAAGGTTTTAACAGTGTGGTGAATGAACTGTATCATGTGCCTTCGATCCCTAAAACATTGTTGCTCGACAAAACAGGTAAAATCATTGCGACCGACCTGAGAGGCGAAGCACTCGACCGCAAACTGGAAGAAATACTCGGCAAATAATCCGTTTTGTAAAATAATGTTGTTAAGCCGTTTTTACTTTCTGCTGTGTATTTTAATGGCTACTTTCGCACTCCATCGAAAGGACCATTATTCATGAATAAAAAAATCACTTCCGCACTTATTTCAGTTTTTTACAAAGACGGTCTTGAAACCCTGGTGCAAACCCTGCATCGTTCGGGTGTCAGTATTTACACTACCGGCGGCACGCAACAATTTATCGAAAATCTGGGTATTCCCTGCATCGCTGTTGAATCCGTTACAGACTACCCTTCTATTTTAGGGGGTCGGGTAAAAACCCTGCATCCCAAAATATTTGGTGGCATCCTCGGCAGGCGTCAGCTTGAACAGGACATGTCGGAAATGCAGCAATATGGCATTCCGGAGATCGATCTGGTGATCGTGGATCTGTATCCTTTCGAAGAAACACTGGCTGCTACAGATGACGAAAAACTAATCATTGAAAAAATTGATATCGGCGGACCATCGATGATACGGGCTGCCGCTAAAAATTTCAGCGACCTCACCGTACTGGCTTCGAAAGAAGATTACAGCGTGTTGAATGATCTGCTGAATGCTCAGGATGGCAGTACCACGCTCGAACAAAGAAAACAATTTGCGGCAAAGGCTTTTCAGGTGGTGATGCAATATGATATCGCCATTTCAAATTATTTCAATACAGAAACAACTGTGTTGCGCTATGGCGAAAATCCGCATCAGCAGGCACGTTTCACCGGCAATCTGCAACAGGTTTTTACACAGTTGCACGGCAAAGAATTATCGTACAATAATCTGACAGACACCGATGCTGCTTTTCAGTTATTAAAAGAATTTAAAGACAACAGCGAAGGCTTTTTTGCCATCATCAAACATACCAATGTATGCGGGGCCGCATTGCACCATGATCTGCTGCAGGCCTGGCAACTGGCACTGGCCGGCGATCCGGAAAGCGCCTTTGGGGGTGTGCTGGTTTGCAACGGTGTAATCACTCAAGAAATTGCCGAAGCCATCAACGAAATATTTTTTGAAGTACTGATCGCTGACTCGTTCGACGCCGAAGCACTCACTATTTTACAACAAAAGAAAAACAGGATCCTGTTGCAAAATCTGCATCATAATATAGACAGACCGCATGAAAAATCGGTCTTAAACGGCACGCTGGTGCAGGATGAGGACCAAGGAAATTATAGCACCTGGAACGAAGCCGGCGGAAGAACATCTACCGAAGCAGAACGAAAAGACCTGATCTTTGCCAATATACTGTGTAAACATCTCAAATCGAATGCCATCGCATTGGTTAAAAACCAGCAGATGACAGGTAAGGGTTGCGGACAAACCTCCCGCATCGACGCGTTGAAGCAGGCTATCCAAAAATCGAAACAGTTTAATTTTGAGCTGGCAGGTGCAGTATTAGCATCCGATGCCTTTTTCCCTTTTGACGATTGTGTGAAAATTGCTCATGCAGAAGGCATTACAGCCTTTATACAGCCGGGTGGCAGTATACGCGATAAAGATTCTATGCAGTATTGTCAGGAACAGGGTCTGGCGATGGTGATCACGGGCATGAGACATTTTAAACATTAGTCAAAACTTAACGACCGTCATTTAATCTTTTGACCAAAAATGTTGTCTATATTTGATTCACAAAATAAAAAAAAATGAACAAGTTAATTTTAAGTATCGCATTTGTTTTCTTCAGCATGCTCAGCTTCGCGCAAAATCAGGATTTACCAACTACCATGGTGCGTGACCTGAACGGCAAGCAGGTGCCTTTCAACGAAACTTTCGAAAAAGGAAAAGTGACCCTGGTAAGCTTTTGGGCTACCTGGTGTATTCCCTGCAAACAGGAAATTAAAAATATCAAAACCAAATTGCCTGAATGGCAAAAAGAAGCCGATTTTAATTACATGACCATTTCCATTGACGACTCAAGGGCAACAGCCATGGTTAAAACGTATGCGAAATCACAAGGCTGGACTTTCCCGGTTTATATTGACCCAAACAGCGACCTGAAACGTTCGTTAAACTTTCAGAATGTGCCTTATACGATGATCGTTGGCAAAGATGGTAAAATAGTTATGCAGCACACCGGCTACGAAGAAGGCAGTGAAAATGAACTGTTTGCCAAGGTGAAGGAACTGGCGAAATAATAATCATACATCATTTATAAAGGATAGAGCGATCTATCCTTTTTTTGTAGGACTGAAAGTGAAAAACAGAAAGTTTGTTTTCATGCAGTTTCATTTCAGTCACCCGCGTTTCAATAGCAATGGCTTTATGTGCCGACCCGAAAATTAAATGCAACGCCTATTTTCTCCCAAAATCAGCAGGATTTTCGCCCCAGGCTTTGGTTTCCCACTTCAGGATCTTGTTTTTGTACTCATTTTCATGCAACCATTTCACCGCCCGTTCCAGCAATTCAAAAATTTTCTGATTCTTGCGGGTCGGTTTCAGTTTGGTGCGGGGATTCTTAAACTTTACCCAGGTAATGGCATTTCTACTGTCAGAATAAATCGGCAAGTTAAGCTTACGTTGTTTGCAAAAAGCCAGCGC
>JADYYU010000344.1 GCA_020853515.1 Chitinophagaceae bacterium
AATTATCCTGATTCCATTTAAAGTTGGCGGTGTCTTTCGGAAAGCAATCTGCCTGCGCATCGCCTTTACGACCTCTACCACCCACGGTATCGGCCAGTCTGATATTAATGTTCGGTATCTTTTTCAGGTTAGTCACATCATCTTCTGTCAGACTGTACACATTAGGAATCGGATTATTATTCTGATCGGTGATATTATAAATATTGAGGTCTTCTGCCACTTCAGACCCTAAATCGTAACCGGTAGGATCCATCGATACATAGTACACAAATTGCGCATACTTTGGTTTATATCCGGGCTGTCCGTTTATATAAACTACACGGTCTCTCACCTCGAGACTGTCGCCCGGCATGCCCACACAGCGTTTAATATAATTTTCTTTTTTATCTACCGGTCGGTTGTTTTCTTTATCAGCAGGCCAGTTAAAAACCACATCGTCATTGCGTTTCACATCACTGAAACCCCATAAACGCTTGTACGGTGCTTTGATGGCTTCGCTATAGGATTTACCGCCGACCAATGGCATGGTATGATGTACAAAAGGCACAGCAAGCGGTGTCATAGGCAAACGCGCTCCGTAATGCATTGTACTCACAAACAGGTAATCATTTACCAGCAATGACTTTTCCATTGACGGAGTCGGAATGGTATAAGCTTCTATAAAAAAAGTACGGATAATGGTGGCTGCCACAATCGCAAAGACGGCTGCATCTAACCATTCGCGCAGAAATGATTTCTTTTTTCTTGGTTTGGCAGGGTCTTCTGTTTTCTTTTTAAAAAAAGGAATTTGCATGCAAATAGGATTAAGTGGTAAAAGTAATAAAGCTAATGATAAATAAATGTAAAAATGTGTTGAGTGGTAAAATACAGAATATCAGGCTTTTCGGTGTAAATTTACCTCTGCAGCAAGCGGGCGGCACTTCTATCCGCATACCTTGCTGCCTCACAAAGAAATAAAAAATCATGAAGAACCTTTTTACCCTCATGCTACTGTGCAGTCTCACCATGCAGATCCGTGCGCAGTCACTGTATTTTCCGCCTCTGGCCGGCAGCACCTGGGATACCCTTTCGGCCACCTCGCTGGGTTGGTGTACCGATAAAGTTGACAGCCTGTACAATTACCTGCAGGACAATAACAGCAAAGCGTTTATTTTGCTCAAAGACGGCAAGATCGTATTTGAAAAATATTTCGGCACTTTCACGGCCGACAGTGTCTGGTACTGGGCTTCGGCCGGCAAATCGCTTACTTCTTTTGTGGTGGGCATTGCACAACAGGAATCCCTGCTAGCGATTAATGATGCGAGCTCGTCCTATCTGGGTACAGGCTGGACAGTTGCTCCGCCCGCAAAGGAGCTTCAAATTAAAATCCGCAATCAACTGACAATGACCACCGGGCTCGACGACGGTGTGCCCAACAATGCCTGTACAATAGATACCTGCCTGCAATATCTGGCAGACGCCGGCACCCGATGGGCCTATCATAACGGCCCTTACACCCTCCTCGATAGCGTAATCGTTTCTGCAACAGGCACTACCCTCAATAATTACCTGCAGCAAAAAGTAAAAGCTCCCACCGGCATGACAGGACTTTACGTCACCATCGACTACGATCATGTATTTCACAGTAAACCCCGCAGCATGGCCCGTTACGGCTTACTCATGCTGAATAAAGGCAAGTGGAACAATACACCCGTGATGACCGACACCAATTACTTTCAGCAGATGATACAAAGTTCACAAGCGTTGAATCCTTCGTACGGATACCTGTGGTGGCTCAACGGCAAAAGTGCCTACATGGTACCCGGCTTGCAGGTGCAGATACCCGGCAGTCTGAGCCCTGCAGCACCTGCAGATATGTATGCCGCCCTCGGCAAAAACGGACAAATGCTTCATATTGTGCCTTCGCAAAATCTGGTATGGCTGCGAATGGGTGATGCCCCTAATGCAGGCATCGTGCCCTTTCTGATGAATGATACCATCTGGCAAAAACTCAATCAGATCATGTGTGTACCGGCAGGTTTTGCTCAGCAGCAGGAACCGGACTTCCAATATTTTCCTAACCCCGTTGATGAGGTATTGCATATCAGCACAGGTAATCTTGAAGCAGACCTCAGCCTTTGCGATTTGTATGGAAGAACCTTAATAGAAGCCCTTACTCAACATGGTAGCTGCGCACTAAACACGGCTGAATTGTCGGCAGGTCTGTATATTTTAAATATCAGATACGGGAAGAGCAAGGTATCGCGCATGATACACATACGGCACTAAAAAATTAATCAATGCTACTCCAATTATTCCATTGAACAGGGTTGCATTAAATCAGTGTATTTTCAAAAAACGAACGGGGTATCTTACCGGGCAACTTCGGTATACACACCGTTCAGCTTCAGCATATTCACCACTTCGTCATCCTGCTCATTTTGCATCAGAAGTTGCAGCTCATTGTTTAGTAAGGCGATGGCTGTTTTATATTTTTCCTGAGTAGGCGCATCTGATGCCTGCTTCAGCAAAAATGCCCTGTGGGTATTGATCTCCTTCAGAGAACGCATTGCAGTGTATCGAACGAATCCACTGGCATCGGCCGTGGCGCGCTGTTTCAGCAAAGCAATCCCTGTATCTATGGCCACCTCATTATTCAGTTTGATCAGCAGCAAGTTGTACTTTTCTATCACCTTAGCCCGGTTTTGCTTATACACTTTCATCATTTGAGCGGTCAAAAATTCGAGTGAAAACTGGTCACCCATCTGACTATAAATAGTGCAGATCTGCTCAAATAATTTTCCTTTTGCATCCCGCTCCAGTTTGCCGGCAAGCCTGAAAGCTTCATCCGGCATTAATTTGTAAACAGCCTCCAGCGCCGTGCCGGCTACCGTGTACGAAGAGTCAGTGCAGAGTTCAACAAAGTTAGCCAATAGCATTGCATCTTTTCGATCGCCCAGTATTTTAGTAGCCTCTGCCCTTACTGCAGGACTCGGATCATTTTTAGTGATGTAAATCAGATATTCCTTCACCTTGGCAAAGTTGTCGGCAAACATCCAGTCGACCCATTGCATCGCCTTCAGCCTGATATCTTCATCGGCATCATTTATAGCAGATAAAATCGTGAAACGAGCTGTATCCTGTTGCCTCTGCAGTACACTTAGGGCCGACAAAGACCGGATCTTTTCAACATAACTTTCCGCATGGTTATAGGTGAGTACCTGGTTAAAAAAAGATTTATTGTCGATAATCTCACCGATAAAAGTAGCATCGGGATCTACCACCACATTAGGATAGGTACTAAAACTTTCATCAAACTTCTGTACAAAGAATGACTCCTTTTTCTTCGCAATATTAAAATTAAAATACTTAGTCTGCTCGCCCTGTGTGACTTTAAACTTGAGCGGAAATTTAAATAAACCTACGTCAGCAGCCTGCTTTTGTTCGATGCTCACACTCATCAGTTTGGTACTATCATTATAATCATAGCGGATCTCGATCACCGGATGGCCGCCCTGCATAAACCATTGCTGAAAAAAAGGACGGAGGTCTCTGCCGCTGACCATTTCAAATTCTTTACGCAGGTCATCGATCTCTGCATTGCCATAAGCATGGTGATTGAGGTAATTTTTCAAGGCCAGAAAAAACGCCTGATCACCCAGTTCGGTGCGCAGCAAATGCAATACCCGCGAAGCCTTTTGGTAGGTAAGTGCATTAAACATATCATCAGGATCTCTGTAATTGTAATTAATAATAGGCGCATCATCATGATCCTTTACATAGTTGATATAGCGCTCGATCGTTTGCTGACACTTTTTAAGTTTGGCATCCGTGCCTTTTTTATGTTCCAGCCAAAGCTGCTCGCCATAAGAGGCAAAACCTTCATTGAGCGCTACGTGACTCCACGACTCGCAGGTAACCAGATCGCCAAACCACTGATGAAACATTTCGTGTGCAACAATACCGTCGTTAGAATTATCGAGCAGTTCACGACTGTTTTTTTGAACAAAATCACCATGCAGGGTCGCACTTGTATTTTCCATCGCACCCGACACATAATCGCGTACCACTATCTGTGCATATTTGTGCCAGGGGTAAACCACGCCCAGGCGGCCGGAGTAAAACTGCAGCATCTCAATGGTGTTGGCAAAAATACCCCGGGCATACTGCTCATAAGCAGGTTCGAGATAATAACTAACTTCTTTGCCGGCAGGCGGCGCAGTTGTATCTGCATTGGCAGGTTGAAAAATCCAGCTATCTTTGGTAATCGTAAAATTACCAACAGCCATCATCGTCAGGTAAGCAGGCATGGGTAAGGTATTGCGCCACACATCCGTCTTTGTATTACCGTCGATGACCGAAGAGATCAGTTCACCATTAGACAAGGTTGTAAGATCTTTATTGGTTTGTATGCTGAGTGTAGAAGTAAATTTTTCATTGGGTTTATCGATGGTCGGAAACCAGCAGGAGTTTGATTCCGTTTCACCTTGTGTCCAGAGCTGCACCGGCTTATAAGGTTCGGACTGATCTGTATTGATAAAGTAAAGCCCCTTATCGTCACGAATCGCTTTGCCGGCTCCTTTTTCATTTTCATCCGGCTTCGCGATATAGCTGATCGTGAGCAGGACGGTATCAGTGGACTTAATTTTTTTCTCCAGTTTCAGATTCAGTATTTTCTGATCGTAATTAACCAGATACTGAATAGGATTATGGTTCATATCTTCAATACTAATGCCGTCAAAGATCATATGCCTCGCATCGAGCAGAATGGAATCTGTTTCATAAAAGTAAGGCTTCAGCAATATTTTTTCGGTGCCAATACACTGATGCAGGCCCCAGTTAAACTTCACGGCAATATCTGCATGCAGAATATCTATTTGTTTGTTGGGCGTGGTACGAAAATTATCCTGACGTTGCGGACTGATTTTGATTTCTTTAAAAGTGATGGCAGTCTGGGGCTTCTCTATTTTCTTTTCTTCTTTATAAATGCTGCGCAATTTTCTGTTTGAGATACAGGCATTTAAAAACAGCAATAAAAACAGACAGCAGGGAAATACTTGTTTTTTCATGGATCGCACAAAAGTAAAGAGAGTTTTTAGTATTCGTGCATTTTGCAGGAGCTTAGGCATGAAAGATCGCTGAAAAAGAACTGGCAAAGCACTATCGTAATAATGGCGGCTAGGGCAGAAACAGCCAATTGAATGTCTAAAAGCTGGCAGGCAAGCCTATTCAGCATTTCGTTGAGATACATTTAGAAATAACATTGATTCATCACAACATCCATCTGTAAATTCTAAAGGCAAACAAATCAGGCAAAAAAACGCTAATGTATGTAGGTGTATTCTGCCGTGTAGGTGCTCCAGCCACTTGGCCCGGTTTCAGAATACTTTAAAGTATCTTCAGACAGTATTAAAAGACTCTTGATCTGATTGCCTGTTAATACAATTTGGCTCTCATTACTATCAAAAGCCCAGGACCCCGATGCCACAATTTGAGAATCAGCCGGAAAGCACTTGCTCAAGCCCTCATCTATAGAGTAAAAAGAGCTTATGCTAAAGTTAAGGACATCGTCCCGGCGACAACTGTCAATGAAGGGAAATATATCTTCCCAGTTTCCATTGTCATGTTTGCTGCGTGCTGCTGCCAATTTCCACGACTTTTGGGTAAGCAGATCTGTTTTAGACTTTGTATAAGTCTTACTTTTTTTACATGCTGTGTAGCCGATTAGCAGCACCAGGGGGATGCCCATTAATTTTATAAATTTCATAAAGCCCTTATTTAGTACATTCAAAAATAATCATTGAAAGTCAATGCTGCAAATATTTTTAACCAATAATTGAACCTGCAGCCGGGCAACTTGCGGCAGAAGTAACATTAGAAACCTGCCAGGCCATTCCTGTATTCCCTGATTTTACAGCCTACTTCGCAGATTTCAAATTATTAAGTAAAGAGTCTTCTAAAGGTGATTTCAATGCGGTGACTGCATTGCCTACCTGATTGGGCACTGTCATCGACAAAACATACTGTTGAATTTTCCATTCATTTTGCCGCATCACCACTACGCCCGAGCCCCGGCATATTTTAGCAAAAGGGGCATCAAGCAGTTCGTCAAACCATGCGATCTCCGCATCTTTTCCTAAATAAATATGACGCTTGAGCGAATGAAAATCCCAGGCTTTCTCGCGGTCGAAAAATGGTTTAGCCCATTGCATAAATGCAGGCTTACTCCATACTTCAGTGGCATCGGTGCCGATGTACACAGCGTCTGCTGCAAAATAACTAAAGTACTGATCGTAGTCGGCCCTGCCTGCAGCAGCATTGCAGGAGTCAAGCATAGCGCCTATTTTAGCTTTCAACGCAAGCGAATCACTGTCATGCTTTGCTGACACAGAAAATTGCAAACCATGCCCTCCATCAGAGCAGGCACTTATTACTATTAAAAACAAAAACAGGTATGAGATTGCAAAGGTGCGTGTGATCATGACTCCGAAGTTTTAGATTTTCAAACATACAATATTTAATTGTAATCTATAATAACAGCATGCAGACAAACCACGATCCAGGCAAAATATGTTGAAGCGCTTGTGTACACATGAGGATGCCTGATCAAGGTCTGAAAACACTTCAAAAAATCAAACCGATTGAAGTATGTTTGCTCCGCAATTAAAAAAATATATCATGAATTACTGGCTTGTAAA
>JADYYU010000345.1 GCA_020853515.1 Chitinophagaceae bacterium
CGGCAAAGAATACAAAAACGAAAGCGAAAAGCAACAGTTTTGGGTGAATTTAAAAAGGGCCTATGATTATTTTGAGGCCACGCACAAAACACTTCCGGTGATGTACGATGAAAAAGGCAATTACGCATTTTGATCCGCAAATAATTATGCAAAGGCAGGAAGTACCAGCTCATCGAAACTTTTAAGACCTAACTGACTGTAAGCCGATATAAATCCTTCGCCGTACTTTACCCCAATTTTTTTACCCATCAGATCGTTCCGGTATTTCACCCGTGCGGTATATTCTTCATTTGATATATAAGTGGCAGGCCCATCCAGACTGTCTTCCATAAACTGCGACCTGAAAGCCAGAATACAATCCATTTTCAGATCGATGGCGTCTGAAATATCCATCACAAAATCAGGCTCCAGATATTGATCCTGAATATAATTAAATACTTTTTTTGGCCGCCAGGGTTGCTGATTCACCCCGTCAAGTGTAGTTTCGATTTTTACCAAACCCGCATAAAAGCAAGCATCCCGCGTTAGCAGTGCAGCCCTGCCATGGTCAGGATGCCGGTCGCTTGGCGCATTGGCCAATACAATATTGGGCTGATATTTTCGGATCATTTGTATGAGGGCACGCTGGTGCTCTTCATCATTTTTGAAAAAGCCATCGCGAAACTGCAGGTTTTCACGAACATCTAATTGCATGATAGCGCTAGCAACGGCGCTTTCCTGTTTTCTGATCTCCACACTGCCCCGGCTGCCCAGTTCGCCTTGTGTCAGGTCTACGATGCCGGTTTTGTATCCCTTTTGTTTATGCAATATGAGGGTACCGCTGCATGAAAGTTCTGCATCATCAGGATGGGCCGCAATGGCGAGTATGTCAAGTTTCATCTTGTAAATGTAATGAGGGGGGCTCGAAAAAGGAGCATATTGAATAAAAAATTATATCAGCGATCGGCACTGTGAAGAGCTGCATGGTCCGGCTGAAATGCAGGACGAGATTTGCAGGGGGGGAGCAGGGCATAAAAAAACGATTAGCTTCACTTTGCAATAAAACTAATCGCCCAAAATTAAAATTTAAAAAAAGCGTACTACTCTTTTACCACCGTAGCGCTCATATATTCAATATTGTTCACATTGCGAACCGATACGATATATAAACCTTTTGGATAAGAGCCTGAATTTTCAAGGTGGATGTAATTATTACCTTCAGCAAAATTGTGTTTTTCTTTATACAATGTTCTTCCGGTAAAGTCGTAAACTGCTACAACACCTGCCCAGTTGCCCACTGATTGCATGCTGATATGAAAATGATCTACATAAGGATTTGGCAGCAGGTTCAAAGTGTTTTTAGTGATCTTAATATCATTTTGCGCCAGACGAACCGGGGTATATTTTACCAGGTTATTTTCATCCGTAATTTTTACACGATAGTAAACAAAGGGATGAGTGCCCATGTCGTCGAAATAATTGTACACAGAAGGCATATGATTAGCCGATACTGTAGTTACATCTGTAAAATCGATGGCATTGCTGCTTCTTTGCAATACAAAATTCGCCAGATTTTCTTCTTTATCTGTTTTCCATTCGATTTTACAAATGCCTTTGTTTACAGCTACATTGATATACTGCAGTTCGATTGGAAGAGGACCGTTTACTGTAATAGTGCCGCTCATGTTTATACCATGTACATCGCATAAATATGAATAAGTGCCGGTTAGGGTAAAAGTTTTAGAAAATACCCATGGAGCACCAGCCGGAGCACCGGAAAAAATATCTTCCGGATTTGTTGGAAACACTGCGGTTGTTCCGTTAATATTATGGAAACCTCCAGCATTGGTCCACTCTACCATATCGCCCTGATTGATCACCAGATTGGGAGGCGTAAAACTAAAATTGTTGACGATGACCGGAACAAGAGCCTGGGCCTTGGCATTGTAAAAAAAGAGAGTAGAAATTAATAAGGGTAGAATGTGTTTCATAAGCTATTATTTTTAAAGTGAATGAATAAAAAGTCTATCTACAGCCAGTGGTTTTAAACACTGCACTATAAAGATAGTGAGAGGTTTAACAAATTTGCAACATTTTGCGCAGTTTTTTTAATAAAAAAAGATCGCCGGTTGCCCGACGATCTCTTTTAATGTGTATTTATTCAGAAAATAAGAGGCCTTATTCGCCTGCGTCCATTTTCTTTTTCAGGTCGGCCAAAGCACCGATATCACCTAAAGTAGCTTTTTCTACTTTTTGCTGTATGTTCTTCACAGCTTTTTTAGTGTTATCGCTTTCAATGCCCGCTTCTTTTCTTGCAGCTTCTTTTTCTTCTTCAATACCCTGTTCCCAAACTTTGGAATGTGATACCAGAATTCGCTTTTCGTTGCGATCAAACTCAAGGATCATAAACTGATTTGTCTCATCAGTGGTGATCATCTTTTCGTCTGATTTTTTCAGGTGACGGGTAGGAGCAAATGCTTCCAGGCCATACTGTAACTGAATGATGCCACCTTTTTCTTCTTTACGAACCATTACACCATCGTGTACAGAACCGATCGGGAAGATAGACTCGAATGTATTCCAGGGATCTTCTTCGATTTGTTTGTGTCCGAGAGACAGTTTACGGGTTTCTTTGTCAACACCGAGTACAACTACCGGTAATTCATCACCTACTTTGGTAAAGTCGCTTGGGTGATTGAATCTCTTAACCCAGCTCAGGTCAGAAATGTGGATCATACCGCCAATGCCTGATTCGAGTTCAACAAACACACCATACGGGGTAAGATTTTTTACCACGCCGGTATGCTGACTGCCCACGGCAAATTTATTTTCGATTTCATCCCAAGGGTCTGCGGTCATTTTTTTGATCGAGAAGCTCATTTTGCGTTCGTCTTTGTCGATCGAAACGATCATTGCTTCATGCTCGTCACCCATTTTAAAGAACTCTTTCGCATTGATCGGTTGGTTGCTCCAGGTAATTTCTGAAACGTGTACCAATCCTTCAATACCCGGTTCTACTTCCAGGAATGCGCCATAATCTTCAATATTCACAACTTTACCTTTTACTTTATTGCCTTCAGCAATGGTATCAGGCAATGTGTCCCAAGGATGCGGAGTTAATTGTTTCAGACCCAGTGAAATACGTTTTTTCTCATCATCAAAATCCAGTACGGCAACGTTCAGTTTCTGACCGTTTTGCAATACTTCGCTTGGATGATTGATACGTCCCCATGAAATATCGGTGATATACAACAAGCCGTCCAGACCGCCCAGATCGATAAATGCGCCGAAGTCGGTTACATTTTTGATGGTACCTTCAAGGATCTGTCCTTTTTCAAGTTTAGAGATGATTTCAGTACGTTGAGCTTCCAGATCGCTTTCGATCAGTGCTTTGTGTGATACCACGGCATTGCGGATGATCTCATTGATCTTCACAACTTTAAACTCCATGGTTTTGTTTACAAACTGATCGTAATCCGTTACCGGTTTTACGTCAATTTGTGAACCCGGTAAGAAAGTTTCCATACCATATAGATCTACGATCAAACCGCCTTTGGTTTTAGAAGTTACATAACCGGTTACGATTTCGCCTGTTTTGTAAACTTCTACGATTCTTTCCCATGCACGTTGCTGACGGGCCAGTTTACGGCTGAGGTTCAGATGTCCGTCGCGGTCTTCTTTTTCTACGATCAATACTTCTATTTCATCACCTACTTTCACTTCAGCCAAGTCGCGGAATTCATTTAAAGAGATCAGACCGTCACTTTTGTAGCCGATATTTACCACTACATCTGTTTTTGTCAGACCCACGATCGTGCCACTCACCATTTCGTTGTCGTTTACTGCTTTGAAGGTTTCTTCATACAGTTTGTCGTACGTTGCGCGGTCGTTTTTGTTGTAAATAGATACATTTCTTTTGTCTACGCTCCAGTCAAAATCATCATGTGCGCCGGCGTCAGCAAACTCATGTTTTGCAGTTGCGGTTTCTTTTTCAGCTTTTGCTTTTTTAGGGGCTTTTGGTTTTTCTTCTGATGCAGGTTGTGCAGCAGCAGTTTCTTCGGTTGCAGTAGTTTCTGCCACAGGAGTCGTATCCTGTACCGGTGTTACTTCTTCGTTTTGAACGGCGTCGCCATTCGTTGTTGTTTCGTCCATTTGTTTTTTTTTGTGTCTCATCTGTCATACTGAGTGAAGTTGAAGTATAGACAGATTGAACGGGTTAATAAATATTGTTTAATAAAAAGGGCTGCAAAGGTAAATTATTTTATGAATTATATGTGGATAACCCCTATTTATTCTAAAATTGGTTAGACGGGCTTATCTGGTAAGGAAGGGCTTTGCTGCCGCTTAGTGTTTGATCACTTTTTCACTGCGGAGCACCCGGTGGTTTGTATCTTTTAGCAGTAGCCAGTAAGAGCCGGCCGGCAATGTAGTACAGTCAATGGTTTCTACACGGTGTGTCTGCACTTTTTGAATGCCGGTCTCCAAAAGTTTACGGCCAGTGATGTCAGTCAGTTCACAGTAAATCGAAGTTGTGGCTGCTATTGTTATGTCGATGGTTAACTGTGTACTCACGGGATTTGGTGAAACACGCATGCTAATCTGCTTTTTTAAATCAGTGAGCTCATTGGGTGTGATAATAATTGTATCCACCCTTTTATACATACGAAACAATTCTTCTGCCGAAGAAGTGTCATTGAAAGCATTGAAGTACAGGCTACCATTAAATTCTGTAAAAAATTTCGGATTACCGGGTGGTAGTCCGGGATTGATATCCCATACCTGATAAGGTGCATTATTGCTATCTTTAACCCACAATTCAGTGCCGCTGCTGGCTGAATGATTTGCAAAAAACAATTTATTATCCCATACTTTAAAGTAAGTGGGCAGACCGCTGACGCCCGCACCTGCACAATAAATGATATTGGTGGTATTGGTTTGTGTATTATACTCGCCAAGGTTCATGTCATTATTGGCTTCGTTTGCACAAAAATAAACACAACCGTTATACCAAGTCGGAAATGCCTGATCGCTGGTATATATTCCCTGGGCCGGACCGGGATTGACATCCGTTAAGCGGGTGATGTTTACACCATCAAATTCATATAATTCCTTGCCATAAGAAGGTTCTGCGGCTACAAAATACAATTTATTATTGGCCACCATCAGTCCGGTAGGGTTCGAGGGCAGGTAGCCGGGATTGATATCGGCCACCAGATTCACCGCATTGATAGCCGGGTCATACGAATACAACTCAAGTCCGGTATTGCCTGCAGTGGTATCGTTACCATTACTGCCAGCAAAGTACAATTTGCCATTATATTCGGTAATAAAAGCGATCGTACTTGAATTGGCACCTGGATTAATATCGCTCAGGCATTGTGTAGTGTTTAAAACCGGATCGTGCACCCACAGTTCTGTGCCGGTAGCCGGCGAATTAGCCTGAAAATACAATTTATTATTGTAAGTCATAATATACATCGGAGCTGCACTGCCGGCGCCGGGGTTGATATCCATCACGATGACGGGTATGTTCACGGCGTCATATTTATATAGTTCACGCCCGATCGCAAGAGCCAGTATCGGAATGTATAATTGGTTATTATACACGCCCATAGGTCGGTTGGTGCTGACGGCGCCATCACCAAATACGGCGGCACCCGCAACATTCGGACAAAGCACGGGGGTGGTATTGCCCGTCACCGAGAATATCTTATGCCCGTTAATGCCATCGTTGGCGAAAAAGTACAGGCTGCTATCGCAAACGGTCAGCCATCGGGGATTGCTTCCGGTGGATGGGTTTAAGTCAGAGACCATTTCAACCTGATAGGACTGGGCGTTTGAATAGTTGAATGCCAGCGCAAGCAGTATGAGAGCGTATATTTTTTTCATAGTGGTACAAATGTAAAAAAATATATGCGATGTTTCCGTATCCCAAAACAAAAGTCGCTGCTGTATCTTTGCCCAAAAAAAATGTCTTTCAAAATATATACAAAAACGGGGGATACCGGAACAACTGCTTTAATAGGCGGTACCCGAATACCCAAAAGCCATATCCGCATTGAAGCCTATGGCACCGTTGACGAATTAAATTCATGGCTTGGTATTGTAGCTGATATGCTTACCGGTATGAAAAAGGAACAGGAAATTTTAAAAGAAATTCAAAACCGGCTTTTCACGGTAGGCTCATCCCTTGCCTGTGATCCGGATAAGGATACCAAAATGATGATTCCTGATTTGAAAGATGAGGACGTCACTGTGCTCGAACTGGAAATAGACAGAATGGATGAAACCTTACCTGCGTTGAAAAATTTTGTATTGCCCGGTGGGAACCTCATCGCCTCAAACTGTCATGTCGCGCGTTGTGTATGTCGCAGGGCCGAACGCATTTGTGTGGCCATCATGGAGCACGGGCAATTTGTAGATGAAAGGGTGATCATATATCTCAATCGTCTTTCTGATTATTTGTTTGCACTTTCACGCTTTATTCTGCATCAAAATAAAGGCGAAGAAACGATCTGGAAAGTTCGGTAGGCGGGCTTAAAGGAGTATGCCCCTTTCATCAGCAATTTTACGCAAACTCAACAGCCCATAACGCATGCGGCCCAGTGCAGTATTCACGCTCACTTCTGTCAGTTCGGCTATTTGCTTAAAGCTCAGGTCACCGTAAAGGCGCATTACGATCACTTCACGTTGTTCGTAAGGAATCAGGTCAAGCATGAGCCGGATGCGGTTTCTGCTTTGTTTTTGCATCGTGGTATCCTCGATACTTTTTTCCTTGAAATTGATAACAGAAAAAATGTCGTTGCCGTCAGGCAATACCACCTTAGGCATACGTTTTGCCTGCCTGATATGATCGATGGCCAGGTTACGTGCAACACGCATAGCCCAGGGCAAAAACTTGCCGTCTTCGGTATATTTGCCGGTGCGGATACAATGAATGATCTTGATGCAGGCATCCTGAAAAATATCCTGCGTGATATATTTGTCCTTGATCAGCAAGAATATGGCTGTATAAAATTTGCCTTTGTATCGGTTGAGGAGTTCGGCAGTGGCCTTTACATCATTTTTTTCTATAAGGCCGAAAAGCACTTCATCTGTTTGGTTTTTTAAACTAAGCATAAACTTCTGATTTTGTTTTTTGAAACAATAGGGTTTAAAACAATAATGTAGAAGTGTTTGCTATAGGCGTTTTTAGATGTTATGTTAAAAGTACTTTGTGGCTATACTATTTTCTTTTTTTTACCGTTTAAAAGAATGCAGCATCGGCTGTTTTAAATCTTTTATGAAGGGGTGTATCTTCATAAACGACATTTTTTAATTTTTATTGTATAAAATTTTACTTTTATTTATAATAAAAAAAACAATAAGGATAGCTTGTAAAAATGTTCCGGGATGGACTTGTGTTTATTGTTACGGTAAAGATAGGGAATTAATTTCGAATAATCAAAAATTCGAAGGGTCTAAAATCATTGGTGCTGATTTTTTTTGACAGTGACTGCGAAGGTTTATTAATTCTTTTGGTGTAAAGATTCACCAACTCCACAGAGTCTTCTGCTTTTTGAACCACTTTTACCTCATCTAATATATAGATGATCTTGCGGGCTGCATTGGATGAATGTTCTACCGGAGATTTTAAACTTTTCTTATTAAACAAAATTTCACTGTTACTATGTCCCATTCCGATCTGTAATTTTATATTATTTCTTTCTATGACAAACATTGTGCCAATTTTAACGCTTTGCCTCACGGCTAGCTATAAAGTGTGACGAAAGACGGTGAACCTGCAAAGAATCAGGATCGGACTAAAACTGATATCCCAGTTCTACAAATACGCTGCGGGCCGGAAATAGCTGCATTCCGCTGGCCGAACTGTGCGGGCTACCGCTGTTGGTAGTAGCCCCGTTCAGGGTGGCATTCTGAATATTAAACAGATTTTTTACACCCAGTTGACATTGGAGCTTGTCCTTATACAAACTTTTTTGGAAAGATATATTGGCGATATGTAACGGGTCTGTGTACAAAAATTCATTATCGACTGTAACAACAGGC
>JADYYU010000346.1 GCA_020853515.1 Chitinophagaceae bacterium
CTGGCAAGAGTGCCTATATTGGTAGCTGCAACAAAATTGCCGACTCCATCTGAAAGTTGAACAGTAAAAACATTACCTGCTGCATAAGCCCCCGTAGCGGAATAGCTCACGATCACCTGGCTACATGCACATAAATTTACATTCGCCAGAGGCAAGGTTGTAATTACCTGAGCCTGCGCTTTGTAAGTGCTGAAAGCAAATGAAATGAAGGCAACAAAGAATAAAATCCTGCTTTTGAAAAACCAAGTAATGCTGTTCATAGTGAAAATTAAAATATGTTAAAGCTATAAAGATAATTGTCTTTTAAATAAAAAAAGGTATCTTTTACATGCAAGACGGTCTTATGGGCGTAATGGTTTGTCTAAAAGACCGCCGAACAGAAAAATTTACAAATTTGTGACATCTGTTTGTACATCCGGATTCCCTTTCGATTTGTTGACATCCATCATCTCCATGAGTTTCATGCCAAGCAGACCGTTGAGCGAACCATCGGTTCCGGTACCTCCGCCAATCAGCACATCCGGCATTATTTTGATATGCCCTTTGCCGATTTCCTCTGTTATTTTATACTTTGCGAAGTTATCGCCACCCATAGCCTGAACCTGCAACTGATAAGCTTCCGCGGTCGATTTACCGATCGCCATAATTTTCTCTGCTTCAGCCAAACCGGTTTTCGAGATCCGCTCAGCTTCGGCAGTCGCATTTAATTTGGTGGCTTCGGCCTGTGCTCCTGCCCTCGCCTTCGTAGCTTCGGCTTCGGCATTGGCGCGCATTTTAGTCGCCTCTGCCTCGGCATTTACATTGAGTTTTAAACTGGTGGCATCCCCTTCGGCCTTTTTAACCGTAGCATCGGCCGTCCGTTGTGCAATTTCAACACTTTGCGAAGCCTTTACAATTTCCTTTTGCATGTCAGCTATGGCCGTCTCCTTTTCTACTCCCTGACGCTGCTCCTGCGCCATACGCTGCGTCACATAAGTTTTCTGTTCTTCTTCGGCAATTTTCCGATCGGTCAGGGTTTTCATCAGCGAATCCGGCGGCACGATATCTCCGATCAGGGTATCTACTGCATTAACATTATACTCATCAAGTACCACTTTAATATGGTTTTTTGCAGACTCCTGACGTTCTTTTCGGGTAGATAAAAATGAGATGACATCACTTTCCTGTGCCGAATTTCTGAAATAGTTGCCGATAGTGGGTTCCAGCACCTGTGATACCAGATTGTTCATACTTCCGAAACGGGCGATCACTTTAGGCGCTTCATTTGCAGGAACATGGATGATTTGCGAAACGTCCAGATTGAAAGGGAACCCATCCTGTGACCGAACGGTGATGGTGGACAGATTTTTATCAAGATTATGCGATTCGCTCCGTGCATCGGCCCAGTTGAGCACCAGATTGGTCGTAGGCACAGCCTCCAGTTTGGTGGTATATTTATTTAATGCATATTTTCCGGGTCCGAGTGGTTCCATCCACACACCTCGCTGACCTTTAGAAACGATATTACCATGTTTGAAATTTTCGCCGGTTACATCCTGCCCGTCTTCGCCAATATATGATATCACGACACCCACATATCCGATTGGCACATCGGTCATAGGAGTTTCTTCAATTTGCACAGCCCAGGGATTGATATAATAGGAACCGGCCAGCACAACCTGAGGCTGAAGTCCCCGATTTCCGCCCTGTCTTAAAAAGCTATTGAAATCCTGAAAATTATTATGCCCTTCCACAAATTTACCGGCTATTTGTCCAAGCGGGATCGGTTCACCATCCATCGCAGTGATGATGCCTACCATATTTTCATGGATCACGATCTGATCTGTCAACGTGAGTTCAAACAAATGCGTATTGATACGATAAGAACCTGCAGTCATGAAGGAGCATTGGCGTCCGCGCTGACCACCATTCTCAAGAAACATGATGGCATCCTGAAAATTATCACAATCCGCATGCCGGGCCAGAATATGTCCGGTAGGAATTTCAGCGCCATCTTTACTTAAGATCAAACCGATCTTACCTTCCGGAATGATTACAAAGGGCACCATATCTACACTATACTGCCAGGGCCACATAAACCAAAAAAGACCGGGTGCCAGGGTTTTGGCCTGAAAGCCCGCTTCACCTTTGGTAGCAATGATTCTACCATCAGGCAGTTCCTTGTTGGCGCCAAACAAAACGAATTTCTTGGTAACCAACCCTATCCGGTTTTCAGGTACGATCACCATACCAAAAAAGACACGCAAGACAAATTTATAAAAAACGAGACAAAGGAGGATAGCGGCGATCCACCAGTAATGAATGATTAATTCGGGCATGGTGCAAAATTTAGAAATCGAAATTACCGCTTAATTCACAACGTAAAAAAGAATTTATGCACATAAAAAAACCTTTCATTGCTGAAAGGCCTTCTTTTATTATTTTATCGGAACTAAATAGCAGCAAGCTGAACCTTCTGTTGCAATTCTTTTACCTGTTCCCTGATCAAAGTGTCGGTATCCATCAGGTCTTTTACGGTTTGACAACTGTGTATCACAGTGGTATGATCTCTGCCACCGAAATGATC
>JADYYU010000347.1 GCA_020853515.1 Chitinophagaceae bacterium
GATTTTGAAACCGCAAAAAACAAATTATTTGAAGCAATTGGTCAAGCCAGGAAGCGTAATTTATATAAAGTAATTGTTGGATCGGATTTAACCTTGGCTTCCATTTATTTAGACCAGAAGGAATATAAAAAAGCTGAAATTGCAATAAATGAAGGAATAAATTTTGCTAGAAAAATTGGTGATAATAATTCTATCTATTACTATCTGTTTAAAAGATATGAACTTGAAGAAAAAAGAGAAAATTACCCAATCGCTTTAAAATATTTAAAAAAAGTACAACATCATGATAGCATTCAGCTTTCTAAATACCTTTCAGATAATATCGGCAAAACATCTTCAAACTATCTCCAATTACAAAAAATACAAGAAAATGAACTCATTATAGCCAAGCAAAAATATAAAGAAACGCAATATTGGTGGGTGATTACCAGTATTATCCCAATTGTTCTATTAGCTTCCCTAATTGGGATAATAATTTATATTTTATCTCAAAAAAAGAAACGAAAAAGAGAAGTAAAATTTCAGAATACCATAGTTACTCTTGAGCAAAAAGCCCTACAGGCTATGATGAATCCTCATTTTGTTTTTAATGTAATTAACACTGTTCAATATTTTATTGGCATAAATGAATCAAAGTCTGCTAATCAGATTCTTACAGGTTTTGCTCGATTAATGAGAAAACATCTTGAAATATGTTTAAAAAGCACTTTGACATTATTTGAAGAAATTCAATATTTAAGCCTTTACCTTTCTTTAGAGAAAATCAGATTTTCCGAAAAAATGAAATATTCAATTAATGTTGACGAGAATATTGAGACTGAAGAAATTATAATTCCATCTATGTTAATACAGCCATTCATTGAAAATGCAGTTTGGCACGGTTTGTTACCAAAGGAAGAAGGTGGCCTTATCCAAGTTAATTTTTCATGCAATGACAATCTACTATTAATCAAAATTACTGACAATGGCATAGGAATATCCAATTCAATTAATAACAGAACTCATGGTCAGCATATAAGCCGTGGCCTTGAACTAATCCACGAACGCGTCCATCTCCTCAATAAAATCAACAAAACCTCCATCCACATCACTCAAACCCAAACCGGAACATCCGGCACCGAAGTCAACATCAGCATTCCCATATAACAAAAAAAGAGAGCCCCCCGGCTCTCTTTTCCAACAAACCTAAAACAAACACTAAACGATAAAAGGATCAACAATGGCCAGGATCTGGGCCTTGGTCAATGGTTCATCAAAAGCTTCGGTGGCGGCGGCGACAGAGATCATCTGCCCGTTGATACCGGTAATTTTTATTCCGGCCTGGGTCTCCAGTTCTTCGCCTTCATAGGATTTCTGTACAATGGCTCCTATTCCTGTGTCCTGTCCTGTGATCCAGGGTTTTACATTGGCCCCGCGTGCCTTACGCATTTGCCGGATGTGTGCTGCATGCCTGGCTTCTACCGAATGGATGTTCAATGCGGCGGTCAATACACCCCCACTGCCTATTAAAGCCGGAGCCTGTCCTTTATAGGCTCTCACGCCCGTATCCTCAAAGGTCTGCGCTACGGCAAGAAAGGTATCGTAATCAGAAAATACATTTGCAAATGGACCTGTATTTGATCCGTTTCCTGCCGAGAAATCAAAGGTTGGCTTTGAGACGGGTGTTTTACCCAAAGAGGTCAATGCTGTTTTCAGAAAGGCCACATGCTGGTTTTCATGATCACGAATGGTAGTGATGGCTCCCAGTGCAGCTCCGGCAGGAACGAGTCCGGCTGCCGCAACGCCTTTGGTATAAAATTCTGCTTCCAGGTATTCCAGCGTCAGGGCAAACTGCAATACCGCTTCTACTTCTGTACTTGCCGTTTGAGCATAGGCTTTTTTAAACATGGTACCGAGTGCCAGGGGTATAGATGCCAGGGCAACTTTCTTTCCAAAGCCGTAAAACTGGGCCATGGCTTTTCTTCTCGGACTGATGCGCTCGTATACTTCGGCATCTGTTTTTTCAATTTCTTCTAATATGTTCAGGATATTCATAGCTGTAAGGATTAAGATTTAGGCAGATCGTTTGCGTTGATTTTTGTTTTGATGAAAGGTGCGGCAATACCCAGCACTTCCATTGGAAGACGGGATTTATCGAGTCCGTTAGCATCAATCACTTCAGAGTTCGCAAAACTTCCATTGCTGATCAGGTCGCGGATCAAGGCCGCATGACGGGCTTCTACAGAAACGATCTTTCCGGCAAGGGTCAGGTAGTTTGCGTCTTTAATCAAAACCCCTGCTCCGTTATAAGCAGAAACACCCAGGTCTTCGAAAGCTTTGGCGGTTCCCAGCACACTGTCGCGGCTGCTGAAATTGATCATTGAGAAATCAACTTCCAGCCCGGAGATCGCATTGGAACCTAAAGCATTTTTAAAAAATTCACGGTGGGCGATCTCATGATCCCTGATGTCGCTAAGCAATGATCTTTCGGCCTCGGTGATACCTGAATAGAATGAGGAAGCCACTTTGATGTAGAATGCGGCTTCCAGCTGCTCCAAAGCATAGGCATAATTCAGGATGCCGACATCACCGCTTCCCAAATTTACTCCTGCAGAATCATCTATCATCATTCCGTCTTTTTTACAGCCTGCTGCCAGTAAGGCAATTCCTGCTGCTCCGGCTCCGGCATAGCGAAGGAAGGAACGGCGTTGTAGCGGTGCCGATAAGATATCCTGCTTTTGCAGAATAATTTGCTCATCTTTTTTTGTTATGTTTTCCATGTCTGAGAATAATTTTA
>JADYYU010000348.1 GCA_020853515.1 Chitinophagaceae bacterium
CGATGTAAAATACTTTGTAGACAATGCAGAGATCTACTTTGTACCGGTCGTTAATCCGGACGGATATGTGTACAATCAAACCAATAATCCGAACGGTGGCGGTATGTGGCGTAAAAACAGAAGAGCCAATGCAAACGGTACCTTTGGTGTAGACCTCAACCGCAACTATGGTCATTTTTGGGGCTACGATAATGTGGGCTCGTCTCCAACTCCCTCTTCAGATACCTACCGCGGCACTGCTGGTTTTTCAGAACCTGAAACCAGGGCGGTAAAATATTTGTGCGAGCAGCATCAGTTCAGACTGGCCCTTAATTACCATACGTATGGCAACCTGATCGTATATCCGTGGGGCTATACCGATTCAAACACACCCGATTCCGCCCAATATCATACCTACACCAAAGCCATGACCAATGCCAACCGTTTTGTATATGGCACCGGCACCGAGACTGTTGGGTACACTACCAACGGCGATTCAGACGACTGGATGCACGGCGAGACCAACACTAAAAATAAGATCCTTTCTATTACACCTGAAGTGGGCACCAATGCACACGGCTTTTGGCCTCCTCAGGCTGCCATCATTCCATACTGTAACCAAACCATGGAAGCAAATATGAATTTTATGCGTTGCGCCCTGGCCTACGCTGACTGCGACGATATCGGCAGTCGCTTTATAACACCGCTAAGCTCTTCAGCCAAATATATGCTTTTCAATAAAGGGATGAGTAACACGGCGACCTTTACCGTCAGCATTATTCCTGTGAGCAATAATATCAGTGCAGGCAGCCCTAAAGTCTATAACAGTCCGCCTTTCTTAACGATAGTGACAGATTCTATTCCACTCAATGTTGTATTCGGCACACAACATGGCGATGAAATCAAATATGTTTTAAGGATCAATAACGGCTCTGTGAACTATGATGACACGGTAACGAAAATATTTGCCACTTATACGCAAACCGAAATGAGCAGTAATTGTAATACCCTGTCGGGCTGGACGGCCACCGGGGCCTGGGGCAACAGCACGCAATATTACACATCACCCACCGCATCATTAACGGAGAGTCCTGCCGGTAACTATGCCAATAACGTAAATTCCACGATCCGCACTACCCTGCCGGTCAATTTAACCCTGGCAACGAAAGCCAATTTAAAATTCAGAATCAAATGGGACAGCGAATGTAATCTCGATTATTTGCAGGTCAAGGTTTCAAATAATAACGGCGCTTCATATAATTCTATTTGCACCCGCTATGCCATGAAATCGGTCGCTTCTGCAATTGCAGGACAGCCGGCCTACGACGGAGTACAATGGGCATGGCAATATGATGAAGCGAATCTGGATGCTTTCACAGGACAGAACATTTTACTGCGATTTGATTTTGTTTCGGATGGCGGACTCACTAAAAACGGCTTTTTCTTAGATGATGTACAGATCGAAACCATTCAAACACTTGGGTTTCCGCTGGCGTTTTCGATGTCGGAAATATCGCTTCAAAATGTTGCTTGTGATGTGAAGGTATTGTGGTCAACAAATCAGGAACAAAATATCGATTACTTTGTAGTGGAAAGAAGTGGTGCTGACGGTATTTTTGAAAAAGCAGGCATTGTAAACGCACATGGCAGTCAGGATGGCTACGAATTTTTAGATGCGAGTACAAACGGCAATCATTACCAATACAGAGTTAAGGCAGTGAATCTTGCGCATGAAGAGATCATTTCAAATACCCAAAGTATTACATTAGCATGTGAAGCGCAGGATATTAAAGTATATCCGAATCCGGCAACCGATGAAACGCATATTTTGCTGAAGTCAGACAATAAACAATTGTTTCAGATAAAGATCACCGACATCTTCGGTAAAAAGATTTACGAACAGTCGGTTAATGTGCAAAACGAAAGTAAATTCATCAAGGTCAATTCATCAGCATGGGCCACAGGTCAATACATGGTGATTGTCAATAATGGAAAAGAAAACAAAGTGCTTAGATTAGTGAAGAAATAATTTCACCGATCGCAAAATTTATCTTCCATTCAATGGGCAACAAGATTTCAACTTGATTATTTTTCTATTTCTTTCCTCAATTGCTTTGCCGTTTTGCGGCTGCCATCGTGGCTCCATCCCGGTGCATCAAAAAGATAGTGCAGGGCATGCCTGAAAGTGATATTTTTTTGAGAGAGATCCTGAAACAGGCTTTTCCATTCGTGAAAAATAATATGCAAGGGATGATAAGGTCGGTCCAGATTTTTAGTAAGACCATATACAACCGTTTCGCTCTCCAGTTCACGCTGAAAAGTGCCAAACATACGGTCCCAGATGATTAGCACCATCCCCATATTTTTATCCAGGTAAATGATATTGCTGGCATGGTGCACCCTGTGATGAGAAGGACTTACAAAGAAAGTTTCAAACCAGGCCGGCATCTTTTTGACATACCTCGTATGCACCATAATACCATAGATCTGACAGATCGCATCCATCAGTAAAATATCAAGCGGACGGAACCCGAGAAATACAAGCGGCACAAAAAACCAACAGGATACCAGCGGCCTGAAAACGGACGAACGAAATCCGGTGGTGAGATTGTACTCCTGTGAGGAATGATGCGTAACATGCACCGCCCATAATAATCTTGAAAAGTGTTCGCTTCTGTGCTCAAAATAAAAGCACAGATCAAGGGCAAAGAAAAGCAATACCCAATAAAGCACCGGATGTTGCTCCCAAAAAGTCAGCGGAATAAAATGCCAGGCAAAAAACCAGGACATCATGGCCAGCACCGCAAACTTTACACTCAGACCCAGAGCCGTATTGGCAATATTCAACCAAAAATTAATAAGGGTTTCCCGGAAAGTATAAAATTGATTTTTTCGATAATTACTGACAATTACTTCCAGCGCGATCAGGACGGCATACAGCGGTGTGGATACAGCCAGTAACCAGTTATCCTTCAGGTATGCAGCCAGTGTGTCATACATGGCTATACGGTCATTAATTCTTTCTCCTTGGCAGCGCAGTGATGATCGGTTTCAACGATCTTTTTGTCTGTCATAATTTGTATGCCGGATTCAGCATCCTTGGCCAGATCTTCGCTCATACCATCCTTCTGCAATTTTCGGATCGCTTCGATGCTATCGCGTCTGATATTGCGGATCGCTACTTTGGCATGCTCACCTTCAGACATTACTTTCTTTACAAATTCCTTCCTTCGCTCTTCGGTCAGTGGTGGTAAATACAATTTTATAATCACACCGTCATTTTGAGGCGTAATGCCGATATTCGCAGCCATAATAGCCCGTTCGATGGGTGCCAGCATATTTTTTTCCCAGGGCTGAATGGTAATGGTGCGTGCATCAACGATGGTAATATTTGATACTTGCGAAATTGGTGTCGGCGCTCCGTAATATTCAGTCAATATCCCATCGAGCATCTGCGGCGAAGCTTTACCGGCCCTTACTTTCAATAATTCGGCTTCGAGATGCGAGATGGCTTTTTTCATACTTTCAGCCGTTTGGCTTAAGATCTTTTCAATTTCTGCTGTCATTACAATATTTTTTTTCGTCACAAATTTAATATGAACTGCGATATGAAGGATACATTTTTTTAATTAATAGCCTGTCATTTGTTTGCCAGCACAACAGCTAAAGAAGCTGAACAAACGCCCTCCAATACTTGCGCAGCATCTTACTGACACTAAAGATGTGGGCTCAATAATTAAAAGCGATGCTTATAATTTGTAATTTCGCCCGATGAAGGCTAAAAAACTAACCCGTTTCGCTGCGATCCGCACTTTTCCGAATGTGTTTGAATTTCCTGAAAACATGGACAGGCAGTGGCCGGCAGAATTTAAAAATGATCATCCGCTGGTGCTTGAGCTGGCCTGCGGCAAAGGAGAATATACGGTGAACATGGCGAAGGCCTTCCCTGAAAAAAATTTTATAGGGGTCGACATCAAGGGCAATCGCATGTTTGTGGGTGCACAGAAAGCCTTGCAGGAAGAAATTGACAATGTCCGATTTCTGCGAATCCGTATCGAGAGCATCCTTCAGTATTTTGCCCCCGGCAGTATCAGTGAGATCTGGATCACCTTTCCGGATCCCTTTCTGCGTGAATCAAAAGCAAAAAACCGCCTGACACATCATAAATTTCTCGCTATTTATCAGCAGTTGCTGAAGCCCGGCGGTATCATACATCTCAAAACCGATTCGACCGAACTATACACTTTTACGCTTGAAATGATTGCGCATCATCAATGCAAAACCATCGACAATCAGGCGGATATTTACATCAAAGGCGTTCCGGATTTCCCGCTCAATATTCAGACATTTTACGAAGGAATGCATCTGGCCGACAACAGAATTATTAAATATGTGAGTTTTCAGTTGCCTGAAAGCCCGATCGTAGTTCCACCCAAAAAACAGCGTGATGAAGAAGCCCTTGTTTGACGATGATGAATTTTATGTCAATGAAAAAGGCCTGTATGTATTTACGGCTGAGTATTTGCTGAAACGGGGCTATTGTTGCGGTAACGGCTGCACCCACTGTCCCTTCGACTATAAAAATGTGCTTGACAATGTTAAAAAGAAGAAGTTGCTTGATAAACGATCTGAAACAGAAAACAGGGAATCATGAGTGAACCAAAAACGCCCAACTGGATAGAACTTGTGTATGAAATGGTACGCAAAATACCGAAAGGCCGGGTGTGTACTTACGGCACCATTGCCGACCACATCGGCGTAAAAGCAACTTCCAGAATGGTAGGTTGGGCCATGAATGCGAGTCATCGTGCGAAACCCAGGGTACCGGCCCACCGGGTGGTAAACAGAAACGGGCTGCTGACCGGCAAACATCATTTTGAAACCCCTACCCTGATGCAGGAATTGCTAGAGGCAGAAGGCGTGCAGGTTATGGATGATAAAATCGTTGACTTTAAAAAGCATCTATGGCAGCCGGGATAAAAAACAACAAACAAAAAAATCAGATACTGGATAATGCTTATCTGGAAGATGAGTTTTTTGAAGACGTGAAACTGCTGGGTATTGTATCCGCCTCTGAGTACTACCGCCTCATTTCATTTATCAATCAAAGGCTGGGGTTGCATTTTAGCAGAAATCATGATCTTGAAATCAGACTCAACGAAATAACTTATCCGGTA
>JADYYU010000349.1 GCA_020853515.1 Chitinophagaceae bacterium
AACTTGGCAGGCAAATAGGATCCATGATAAAAATGCAGACTTTTCGTAGTCAGTTTCTGAGTAAAATTTCGATTGCCATTGTTACCGCCGGGCTCTTTTTGAGCGCTTGTAAAGAAAATACCATTCTGCCCGGTTCGCTGGTGCCGCCGGTAGATAATATCAGTACTTTTAGTCAGGATACTTTTACCATCATCACCAGTAATCTTTACCAGGATTCAATTTTAACCGGCGGGCTTCGTAATACTTCGCAGATTTCAAGTTCACCTAATCTGTTTCATGCACTGGGAACAATTACTTCGGATCCGGTTTTCGGTAAAACAAATGCCAATATTCATATTGAGATCTTACCTCCGGTTGCGAATTTTACTTTTAAAACCGGCACTAACCGTACGATCGATTCAATTGTATTGTCGATACCAATCAAGGGCACTTATGGCGATACTAATCTGGCCAGCAATATCTCACAGAATTTCAAAGTGTTCCGTTCGCTCAAATCTTTTCCAAGAAGCGACGCACAATATGAATTTACAAAAGATTCCTTCGAAAATAATGTGATCGCTCAAAGCAATGTGAATTATGCTATGCTCAAAGATTCGCCGTTGATCAATGGTGTTAAACTGGTGCCGCAACTTCGCTTTAAACTGAATCAGCCCACCATCGACAGCTTTGAAGATCAGATCGACCTCGGGGCTAATGGCGCAGCCGCTGACTTTACAAAGTTTTTAGCCTGGTGGAAAGGTTTTTATATTCAGGCCGATAGTTTGAATGGCAACACACTGTATTATTTAAACACTTATGGTACACGCTTAAATATATACTACCGGTATACAGATGTTAATTCACAACTGGATACGGTCGCTGATGCCTTTGCATTTGATCCGAATAATTGCAATCGTTTTAATCATATTACACGTAATTACAATGGCAAACCGCCGGCAGATTTTCTGAATAATATTGCCCCGGGTGGGGATTCCATTTTGTTTTTACAAAATGAACCCGGTATGGCTGCAGCGATCAGAATGCCTTACCTGGCGGAGTTTCCGAACAGCATCATCAATCAGGCCGAACTGACCTTCTATTCAGTTTCTCCCTATGGGATCCCTTTTCAGGATACTTCAAAATATGGGGGTATCCCACGTCTTCAGATACTGCAAACAGATACTACTGACAACGGCGCCGATAACGTAGTGCCCGATTACAACGTATTTGGTAGTAATATCGTTGATGGTAATGCCACCAAGGTCACGATCGGAGCATTTACTTTTACCAGATACAAATTTGCAGTGACCTATGCGGTTCAACGATTGATTTCCGAAAAAAATGCTAACTTTAGGTTTAAAATCATGGGATTGAATAATGGGTTTCCTGCAGCTACAAGGGTAATGCTGGCCGGTAATACAAGCCAGATGCAATATGTGAAGCCAAAGTTGACGATCATTTATACCAAAATAATAAAATAATTTTTATGTGCGGAATAGTTGCATATATAGGACCTAAAAATGCTTACCCCATTCTGATCAAAGGCTTGAAACGCCTTGAATACAGAGGGTACGACAGTGCTGGTGTGGCATTGCTCAATGGCAGTCTGCAAATATTAAAGAAAGAAGGCAAGGTGTCTGACCTCGAAGATTTTGTAGCCGGTAAAAGCACAGATGGTACTGTTGGTATAGGTCATACAAGATGGGCGACCCATGGCGAACCCTGCGACCGAAACGCACATCCGCACTTATCGAACTCCGGTAATCTGGCCATTATCCATAATGGCATCATAGAAAATTACGCTGCTTTAAAAACAGAACTTGAATTAAGAGGCTATACTTTTGAAAGTGATACCGATACCGAAGTATTGCTAAACCTGATTGAGGACATTCAAAAGGAAGAAAAAATCAGTACGGAAGAAGCCGTGCGTGTGGCACTCAACGAAGTTGTAGGGGCATATGCCATTGTAGTGATCGAAAAATCAAAACCGGATACCCTGATCGCGGCGCGTAAAGGTAGTCCGCTGGTGATCGGTATTGGCAAAGGTGAATTTTATGTTGCCTCCGATGCTTCTCCGATCATTGAATATACCAAGAATGTGGTGTACCTGAATGATGAGGAATTTGCCGTATTGCATCGTGACGGAAATCTGGAGATCAAGACGCTGGGTAACATACAGAAAACGCCTTATATTCAGAAACTTGAAATGGATCTTGAAAAAATTGAGAAAGGCGGTTATGATTATTTCATGCTGAAAGAGATTTACGAACAGCCTCAGGTGATCCGCGATTGTATGCGTGGACGAATGAACGCCGAAAAGGGCTGGATCAAACTGGGTGGTATCAGTGAATTTGCAACCCGTATCAACAATGCCAAACGTATTATTATTACTGCATGCGGCACTTCGTGGCATAGCGGTCTGATCGCTGAATATTTAATAGAAGAACTGGCACGCATACCGGTCGAAGTGGAATATGCTTCTGAATTCAGATACCGGAATCCGATCGTCAACGAAAAAGATGTGGTGATCGCTATTTCACAATCGGGTGAGACGGCCGATACTTTGTCTGCCATTCAAATTGCGAAAGACAGACAGGCTTTGATTTACGGTATCTGCAATGTGATCGGTTCGTCCATCGCACGTGCTTCGCATGCCGGTTCATATACCCATGCCGGTCCTGAAATCGGGGTGGCGTCTACCAAGGCATTCAGTGCGCAGGTGACTATACTCACTTTGCTGGCTTTACAACTCGCTCAGAGTAACGGATCGATTTCGCAATCGAGACTTAGACAAATATTATATGAACTGGAATCAATTCCTTCAAAAGTAGAAGGGGCTTTACAAACCAATGATAAGATCGTTGAAATCGCGCGTAAATATAAAGACGCCAAAAACTTTTTATATTTGGGCCGCGGCCTCAATTTTCCGGTTGCTCTGGAAGGTGCACTGAAACTGAAAGAAATTTCTTATATCCATGCAGAAGGTTATCCGGCTGCCGAAATGAAACACGGTCCGATAGCGCTCATTGATGAAAATATGCCGGTGGTATTTATTGCCACCAATCAAAGTGCCCACGAAAAAATTGTTTCCAATATACAGGAAGTAAAAGCCCGCAAAGGCAAAGTGATTGCTATTGTGCTCGAAGGTGATACCGTCATCAGAGGTCTTGCCGATGAAGTGATCGAAGTACCTGAAACGGATGAACTGTTATCTCCCCTGGTATCAATCGTTCCTCTGCAATTACTGTCCTATCACATTGCACTGATGAGAGGCTGTAATGTAGATCAACCGCGTAACCTCGCCAAGAGTGTGACGGTAGAGTAGTTTTATTTTACAGATTTTTTTTAGTCCCCGCAAAGTCTCCCGCCTCAGGGACTATTGCTCATTGATGCTGATAACACGCATTTATATCTAAGGATGCTATGATCAATTTTATTCGGCTGCAGCTAAATTAATAAACAGACCCTGACAAATAGCCGTGATGGCAGCGTGCAGCGTACAGCACGAAGTAGCTGAAGAAAGCACAGACGCCGGGCTACATAAAAATTAGTTTGACGCACTGAACGGAAAATGAATTGAAGTAATCGGCAATCAGAGCGGATGTGAGATGGCAAAACGTGGGTTGCCGTACATATCATTCAAAATGTTGCATTGAAACTGGTATTGCACGCAGAGAGATTGAATTTCAGGGCCATATTGCTGATTAATTTCAAAATAAACAGCACCGTCCTTTTTGAGATGGGTTTTCGCAAAATTTAAAATGGCTTTATAAAATTCCAGCGGGTCGTGCTCAGTTACAAACAAGGCAAGAGCAGGTTCCTGATCATACACCCTCGGGTGCATGTCACTTTTTTCTTCCGGCAAAATATAGGGCGGATTGCTGATGATATAATCGAACTGTGTTTGCAGATTCAGGTTGGAGTCGCGGATATCTGCCTTTACAAACTGTATATCGGCTTGATGCACTTGTGCATTTTCTGCAGCTATCAACAGAGCCTGTTCGCTAATATCCATTGCATAGACACCGGTTTCTGGCAATTCCTTTTTGATAAGAATGGGGATGCAGCCACTGCCGGTGCCGATGTCGATCAGGCTGCAGGTTTTATGACCGGTTTTTTTTATCTGATCAATGAATAATCCGACCAGTTCTTCAGTTTCAGGGCGGGGTATCAGCACATCCGGTGTGACTTTTATTTTTAAATTTCCAAACCATTCATATCCTAAAATGTATTGTATGGGCTTATTGCTTTTTAATTCAGCGATGATCTGTTGAACTTTGTCTGCCTGCAATTGCACATCTTTGTCAAGCAACAGATCCAGTTTTGCTTTGCCGCTCAGATGCTCCAGTATTTTCCAGATGATAGCCTGCAACTCAGCAGCATCGTACAAGTGCTGACATTGCTCTGTAATGAGTTTTCGGGCTGTAGTAATATGCATGTTGGGTTGCAAAGTAAGGATTAAAATAAATTTCTTTGCTGCGTAAACTCATTGCGTACCCCCGCCGCTACCTTTGCAATGAATTTTAAAGGACAGTAAAATCATTTAGCAAGGTCAGGAATTGTTCTCGGATAGTTCCCTGACTTTGACAAATGATATGGTAAATGGGAAGAGGTTCCGGTGTGGCAGAGGGCTTGTAAAATGGCAGATAAGTCTGAATTTGGCTGATGTTGGAAAACTTATTCACAATTTAATGAATGGCCTTTTTCAATGATTATAATTAATAAATTTGTTGTCGAAATCACAATAAATAATAAACTAAAAAACAAACAAAAAAAATGGCAAAAGAAAAAGAAGTGTCGCAAGACAATGAAAAATTAAAGGCGCTGAAACTTACAATGGAAAAGATTGATAAGGATTATGGCAAGGGTTCGATCATGAAACTGGGCGACAAGGAAGTGGTGGAAATGGACAGCATTTCTACCGGATCACTGGGTATTGATATTGCGTTAGGAATAGGCGGTTTTCCGCGTGGCAGAATCGTAGAAATATACGGACCTGAATCTTCGGGTAAAACAACCATTGCGACGCATGCAATTGCAGAAGCTCAAAAGAAGGGAGGCATCTGTGCATTCATTGATGCTGAGCATGCCTTTGATGCCAGCTATGCCAAAAAATTAGGCGTTGATATTGATAATTTACTGATATCCCAACCTGATTATGGTGAGCAGGCGCTTGAAATAGCCGACAGGCTGATCTCTTCAGGCGCAGTAGACCTGGTTGTAGTGGATTCCGTTGCGGCCCTGGTGCCAAAGGCAGAACTGGAAGGTGAAATGGGCGACAGTAAAATGGGCTTGCAGGCCAGATTGATGAGTCAGGCGCTGAGGAAATTAACAGCCACGATTAACCGTACCGGCTGCTGCATCATTTTCATTAATCAGCTTCGCGATAAAATAGGGGTGATGTTTGGTAGTCCGGAAACAACCACCGGCGGTAACGCATTGAAATTCTACGCATCTGTGCGTCTTGATATCAGGCGGATCAGTCAGATCAAAGACGGTGATGTGGCCATTGGTAACAGGGCCCGGGTGAAAGTGGTTAAAAATAAAGTATCACCTCCGTTTCGTCAGGCAGAGTTTGATATCATTTTTGGTGAAGGCATCAGCAAATCGGGTGAACTGGTAGATCTGGGAGCCGATCATGGTATTATCCAAAAAAGTGGGTCCTGGTACAGCTATGAAAGTAATAAACTGGGGCAGGGGCGTGATGCGGTGAAGCAATTATTATTGGATAATCCTGAGATGGCTATGGAAATTGAGAAAAAAATTATCGACAAAATAAATGCAGAGAAGGAAGCTTAAATTTTCATTGCTGATTGTTACCAACTAAAAGTTAAAATAAATCGTCTATAGAGAAATTGCGGTCATTTGGCTATAATTGAAACATTTAGAGCCTCTTAATTGTAATTATTTAAAAAAAAAGAATATTTTTATACTCGATTTTAATTGTCTATCTATGAAAAAATACTGTTACGCATTAGCCGTTCTATGTTTTAGTCTGTTAAACTACGGTGCTCAGGCTCAATTGCTGAACTGTGCGGGTTTTGATTCGACGCTGGTTTTTATCCATTCAGGGAGTCAGGTGCAGGCTTATGACCCTGCATTACCACTGGGTCCTGGCAATCCTTCGGTGTTTTTGACTACCGGAACCCCGATGGGTGGGTTGGCGATCGCTTACAATTTGAATGGCGGTGCAGCTTCGCCTACTTTTTATACCAATAGTGGAGGCGTTTATCAGTGGTGGAACGGTGCTGCCTACGTAACCACAGGGCATTCTGTTCCGGTGGTTAATCCCGGTGGTGGAGTTAATTATATCTATAGTATCAATGGAGGTACCGGTGAAGTATGGAAATATGATGGCGCAGCGAATGCTACTTTGCTGAATAATATTGGTGGCAACACCGGTCCTTATGACCTTGCCGTTGATAATCAGGATAATTTTTATCATATGATCGCTTCAACGCAGCCCGGCAAAATTGAGAAGTATAATCCGGCAGGTGTACTGATAGACAGTTTTGTAGTTAATGGCAATCGAATTCAAACAGCCGGTGGCGGATTCGCCATGATCGGTGATATGGTATTTGCGGTTTTTAATACATCACCTAGTTTTTATAGCGGACAGATCATTAACGGTATTGTAAACCTGCTGCCTGTAGGTAATATGTCTGCCAGCGATCTGGCAACTTGTCCCAGCAAACCTGCAAAAAGCATATCCATTGCTGATTTTTCGATCAGTAAGTACACGATATGTGCTGGTGAATGTGTAACATTTACAGATTTATCGCTGAACAATCCTACAACCTGGGACTGGACTTTTCCGGGAGGTGTACCAGGAACGGCTACAGGTCAAAACCCCGGTACTGTGTGCTTTAATGCACCCGGTACTTATGATATCAAATTACTCATTTCATATGCCGGTGGGGTTGACTCCACCACACGCACACTTATTGTATTGCCGGTTCCGGTTGCTTCTATTTCCGGAGATCTGGACATTTGTATGGGCGAAAGTACAACTTTAACTGCTAACCCAGCGGGCATGTCATATTTATGGAGCAATGCAGATACTGCACAAAACATTGTTCTTACGCCGCTTACCACAAGCTCATATTCGTTAATCGTAACTCAGGGAATCTGTGCAGATACAGCATCCGCTATAGTACAGGTTTACCCTGTACCGGTAGCCTCTATTACAGGCGATACTGTGTTGTGTCAGGGAGAAAGCACTACGCTGACTGCCGGACCTGCCGGAATAAATTATCAATGGAGTACTGGTGCCACCAACATTGCTATCACAGAAACCCCCAATGTTTCCACTACCTATAGCGTGATCGTAACAGAAGCGATTTGTTCGGATACCGCTGTAGCCAATGTTACAGTCTTTCCGTTCGCAGTGGGATCTATTATAAAAGATACGTTGATTTGCAATGGCGAACCAATTCAGTTGTGGGTGACCGGTGGTAACGGAAATTACCAATGGTATCCTGCTAATAATCTGAGTTGCGAATTTTGCCCTGATCCTGTAGCCACAGCGCTTGGCAGTGCTACCTACTACGCGGTGTTATTAGACCCTAACGGTTGTCAGGACACACTTTCTGTGCGAATTGAAAATCATCCTCCTTTTGACCTGATCCTTCATAATGGCGATACAACCATTTATCAGGGCGATCAGGTGCAACTGCGTGCTTCCGGAGCTCCTTTCTATTACTGGACACCTTCGCAGTATTTAAGTTACTCACAAAGCAATAGTCCCATTGCGACTCCTTTTGAAGATATCACCTATACCGTTACAGGTGTAAGTTTATTGCAGGGCTGTCCGCAAACAGATTCATTTCATATCAAGGTGCTTCAGCAGGATGTGGTACTCCCGAATGCATTTTCGCCGAACGGAGATGGATTGAATGATGTATTCAGAGTAACTGCCCGTAAGTATATCAATGTTCAGGAATTTAAAATATTCAACCGATGGGGTACCGAAATTTTTTCAACTCAGGATATCTCTAAAGGTTGGGACGGCAACTACAAAGGTGTGGCTCAGGACCCGGATGTTTATTACTATCTGGTACGGGTAGCCTATCCAAATGGGAAAACGCAATTTCTCAGAGGAGATCTGACGCTGATCCGATAACGTTTAAAATAGTTTTTAGACAGATAGCCCGCTTTGTGCGGGCTATTTTGTTATCCAGGCATGCAGCGGCATGTATCGTGTAGAGCTTCAAGGGTAATGGCAAGGGGGGCAAACACGAAA
>JADYYU010000350.1 GCA_020853515.1 Chitinophagaceae bacterium
ACTGGGACGGACTGGATGAGTACGGCGACCGGCTGTGGAATGGTGTTTACCTGTATAACCTTTCAGTAAAGTCGCAAAATGGCTTCTCAGACAGTAAACTTCAAAAATTAATACTTCTTAGGTAATTTGTAAGAAACACTTATATTTGCAATTCAATTTTCAGTAAAAATCCGAGCTATAGAATATATATTTACATTTAACAAACAGACCCTTTTAATGATAAATAGAACTCTTAAGTTTGCCCTTTGTGCATCAATTTTCAGCATTGCAATGAAATCGAATGCACAAAATAGTAGCAACCTGCTTGGCCAATACAATACGATTACGACCGCGGTGCCGTTTATGCGTATCAGCCCCGATGCCCGTTCAGGTGCCATGGGCGATGTTGGTATTGCTATTAGTCCCGATGCCAACTCGCAGTTCTGGAATGTTTCCAAGCTGGCGATGTCTAACAAAGATGCCGGTTTTTCGATGACCTATACCCCCTGGCTAAAAGACCTGGTTCCTGATATATTCCTGGCCTATATTTCTGGTTATGCCAAATTTGGTGAAAAAGAAAATAAGAATCAGGCTATCAGTTTCAGTATGCGCTATTTTTCGTTGGGAGATATCAATTACACCACGATCGATGCAACACCCGCGGGCACCGGAAAGCCCCGTGAATTCTCACTTGATTTAGGCTATTCACGCAAATTATCTGATAATCTTTCAGTAGGTTTATCCGGAAAATATATACACTCCAATATCATTAATGGTGCCGGCAACTCAAATGGTGTTACCTATAAGCCGGGCAATGCAGCCGCCGTTGACTTTGGTTTGTTTTATACCAAACCTTTGCGAACAAATGATGACGTAGAAGGTTCAAGCATTAATGCCGGACTGGTGATCACCAATATTGGTTCTAAAATCAGTTACTCCGGTAACAGAAAAGATTTTATCCCTACCAATCTGGGTATTGGTGCTGCTTATAACTATCAGGTCGATGAATTTAATAAACTCACCATCGCGCTGGATGTAAATAAATTACTGGTGCCATCACCACAACTGACCGAGGATAGCTCAGGCAATATCATACAGTCGTATCCATTCGACAAAAGTCTGATGAGCGGTATGCTGGGATCTTTCAGTGATGCCCCCGGCGGCGGAAAAGAAGAGTTGCAGGAATGTATGCTTAGTATCGGTGCGGAATACTCATACCAAAATCAGTTTTTTGCCCGTGCCGGTTATTTTTATGAAAGCAAATATAAAGGCGACCGTCGTTTTCTGACAGTGGGTGTGGGTGTCAAATACAATGTATTTGGATTAAATATTGCTTATCTGGTGCCTTCTGGTTCCGGAATCAACAGAAATCCCCTCTCGAATACCCTGCGTTTTTCGTTATTGTTTGACGTAGATGACCTGAGCAAACTGATATTGCCTAACGATGATAAAAAGAAGAAGAACGACAAAAAAGACGAAAGATCAGAGAAGAAATAAGTTTGCATTATAAACTAATTTTTAAAAAGCTATCCGGAACTTCGAATAGCTTTTTTTATAAAATAAATATTCACATACTATGTTCAGAATAGGTTACGGCATCGACTATCATCAATTAAAAGAAGGACGAGAATTTTGGCTGGGTGGAATTTTAGTGCCACACCACAAAGGTGCACTCGGTCATTCGGATGCCGACGTGCTGTTGCATGCCATTTGCGATGCCATGCTGGGTGCCATTGCAGCCGGTGATATTGGCACCCACTTTCCGGATACCGATGATGCTTATAAAAATATTGACAGCAAAATACTACTAAAAAAATGTAATGATCTGATTCATCACAAAGGATACAGCATTGGCAATATAGACAGTACCGTTTGCCTGCAGCTTCCCAAAATAAAACCACATATACCTGCAATGCAGGCCGCTATTGCCGAATGTCTGCATCTGGATGCTGAATTAATCTCGATTAAAGCAACCACCACTGAGCAACTGGGGTTTGTAGGACGGGAAGAAGGGATCGTGGCCCATGCAACTGTACTGCTGATGAAAAAATAATATTTTTTCAATGATTATCCGCTAAATGCCTTATATCATTAGAAACATCCTCAATTACTAGGATCTTTTCAACTTTTGTCCCCGACGCTGCGGTCGGGGCAGGCTGTAATGCAAAAGTTGAGCACCCGCCTGCTTTAATTATTAATAGTTGAAAGTAGGGCAAGAAAAATCAAGCCTTTCGAAAAACAGCTAAAATGTGACGAAAAAGTCGAAAGCAATTACTTCACTCTGTTAGTATTGTTAATAGAATCAGTGAATGCTTTGCAGTTGAGTCAAATGTCGAAAATATTACCCAGCATGTTTAAGACCTTTGGCCAACTGAATCAAATCATCATCATGCATGGATAGTACTTTGTACGACTTTTTCGTCACATTTCTGAACGCTATTTTTCCAATGGCGTTCAATCGACATATTTAGAAAATTGGTCGATGCCAGATAAATGATGCTGAAAAGTTTGACTATGTAAAACAGTAAACGGCCCGTCAATAAGCCCACTTGATGTAGGTAGCACCCCATGTAAATCCGCCACCGAACGCAGCCAGAATTATATTATCGCCTTTTTTTAACTGATTTTCCCATTCCCACAAACATAGGGGTAAGGTACCATTGGTTGTGTTACCATAACGCTGAATATTGACCATTACCTTTTCTTCAGGCAGTCCCATCCGCTCGCGAGTGGCATCGATAATGCGTTTGTTGGCCTGATGAGGTACCAGCCAGGTGACATCATCTTCACTTAAGCCATTGCGCTGCATAATATCGTAGGCTACGTCAGCCATATTTTTTACGGCAAATTTAAATACGGTTTGTCCTTCCTGATAAACATAATGCTCTTTGTTCATTACGGTTTCAACCGTAGCTGGTTTTACAGAGCCTCCGGCCTTCTGATGTAAAAAAGCCCGCCCGGCACCGTCAGACTTCAATATGCTGTCAATGATACCCAACCCTTCTGTATTGGGCTCAAGCAGCACCGCACCGCAACCGTCCCCAAAAATGATACAGGTTGCCCGGTCTTCAAAGTTCAGGATAGAGCTCATTTTATCGCCGCCGACTACAATAATTTTTTTGTATTTGCCCGTTTCAATAAACTGAGCTGCGGTCGTTAATGCATATAAAAATCCGCTGCAGGCCGCACTCACGTCATAGCCCCATGCATTTTTCATACCCAGCTTATCAGTGATCACATTTGCGGTAGCCGGAAAGGTAAAATCGGGCGTAGTTGTTGCACAAATCAGCAATTCTATTTCAAGCGGATCAATCCCTTTTTTATCAAAAATTTCCTGCACGGCCTTCACAGCCATATCAGAAGTACCCAATCCTTCGCCCTTCAGAATGCGGCGCTCTTTAATGCCGGTACGCGAAGTGATCCATTCATCGTTGGTGTCTACCAGCTTTTCTAAATCGAGATTGGTAAGCTTATCTTCAGGTACGTAACCGCCTACGCAGGTAATAGATGCAAGTATTTTTGCCATTGTTACTTTTGATTAAAAAGGAGGGTAAAGGTACAAATTTAATTGAGGTGAAAAAATGGAATTTTGAATCTAAAGGCTGAAAAAAGTATCAGTTCCTGCAGCCGTCATCCGATACAGGAGCCGGTATTATTGGGTGCGCAGAAGCACCTGCCATGCACTGTCTACATCTCCTTTATCTAAGTAACTAACAGCCAGCGACTGCAGATCCGAAGACTGTGTAAGTACAAAATCATCACGCAGTTCAGGAATCACTGTGCAGTTGGCCAGTTGTCCGAGGTGATTGCCGGTCAGTTTATCACTATGTTTAATATGGCCGGGCAAAGCATCAAAACCCATACCCAATTGTAGATTTGGCTTGGCTACTTCAAAAACCGCTGCGCCGGATGCCCTGCAATAATAGTCGCCTCCCATGCGTGCTACCAGATCGATTTTATGCGGATCGATCTGTTGATTTTCATTCAGTACATCGTCATTTAAATGCATCAGCACCACTTCGCAGATGATCAGATTGCCGGCACCACCTTCATTGCCTGTTTCTTTCACTTCAAGTACCTTGCATTCAAGCTGGGCAGGCGACTCTTTTACGCGGTACGGCCTCACCAGTTCGGAAGCAAGCGGTGTAAAACCGGCTTTTTCAAATTCACTCACTCCTTTCGGAAATTCGCAACTACTCAGACTCATTTGCTGCACCATCGCGTAATTTACTACATTGATCACTACTTCGCCGGTGTCATAAATATTTTCGAGGGTATGCTTGATCGTATTATCCCTTACACGGCGCGCCGGTGAAAACACGGCAATCGGTGGCTTACTTCCAAATACATTGAAGAAGCTAAATGGGGACAAATTGGCGATCCCATTTTTATCAACAGTAGAAGCAAAGCAAATGGGACGGGGAGCCACAGCACCTAAAAGATAAGCGTGAAACTGGGCTGTTTTTATTTCAGATGGTTTGATGATCATATATTGAGTTACGTGTTTTGAGGTTTAAAGGTTACAGGTTGTGAGGTTACAGTTTGTGAGGTTTAAAGGTTTAAAGGTTTGAGGTTTTGAGGTTTTGAGGTTTATAGGTTCTGGATTCAGAAGTCAAATATTTGGAGGTTGCGGGTTTGATAGTTGCGGGTTTGAAGCCTTGACAGTTCTTAAATATTTTATCAGTTTAC
>JADYYU010000351.1 GCA_020853515.1 Chitinophagaceae bacterium
TCAGCACCGGAAACTGCGCGACCGACTGGCCATAATGCGAAAGCCATTCCTGTATATTTTGCAAACCGTAAGGAATGCTGCTGATGAAATGGCTGCGTCCCTGAATTAATCCGCGTAAACCGTAGGCTCCCAATACCTGCAAGAGGCGCACCAGTAATATTTTCTGATAAGCCGTATCAAATGTATTTTCATCAAATGAAGTCTGAGCCGCTAATTCCTGCTTATAATATTGATATAATTCTTCCTTCAGTTCAAACGGCAGGGCCGCTTTAGCCTGCCACAACAGCGACGCCACATCATATTGCAACGGGCCCTGCATTCCGCCCTGATAATCGATAAAAACAGGCGTATTATTTTTGATCATGATATTGCGGCCCTGAAAATCTCTGAACATAAAATGTGTGCCGTCTGCAACGTCAATACTATTTGCGAGACGCTCAAACTCTTCATGCAGCATTGTTTTATCATAAATAATTTCCTGCAGGTCTAAAAAATAGTATCGGAAATAATTCAGATCAGCCAGCAGGGCTTGCCGGTCAAATTTTTTAGCTCCAAAGCAACGGTTGAAATCAAACTGTGCACCGGCTAATTGCATACTAACCAAAGCCGATAAGGAACTGCGATAGAGTATTTTTACCGCTTCACTGTTGACATCCTTCATAACCATGTCGAGTAAACTGGTGTGGCCGAGATCTTCGAGGATATAGATTTTTTTGTCAGCGTGCACTGAATGTATTTTCGGCACGGGAATATTCCTCGCTGCAAAAAAAGAGGTGAAGTACAGAAAACTCTCATTTTCTGCCACATGATCATTTTCGCAGGCGATCCATGATTGCCCGTTTTGAAGCAATATCCTGAAATATTTTCTGTTTGAACCTGCCTGGGCTAATGCGGTGATCGACTGAATATGATCTTTTCCGAACTGTTTTTCAACAAAAGAATGCAACATAGCGCAAATATAATTCCGAATTATGAATATACGGTTGAAGGAATCTGCGGGCGCTGGGTAAACAATTATGGTGGTTTTATTTTGCACATTAAATGACCGTGACTTTAAAAAAATCGCTTATTATTGCGAACAAATGATACAAACGGGAAAATTTATTGCATTTGAAGGAATAGATGGCAGCGGCAAAAGTTCGCAGGTAGCTTTGCTGAAAAGCAGGCTGCAGGCTCTGGGTCAAAAAGTGTATTGTACGTTTGAACCGACCGATAACAAAATTGGTTCTTTAATCCGGACGATCATTCAGGGTGAAACGAAGGCTGATAACCGGACAATCGCTGCGTTGTTCGCGGCCGACCGTCTGCATCATCTGCTGAATGAGGAAGATGGGATCATCAAAAAGCTCAATGAAGGTTACCATGTGCTTTGCGACCGCTATTATTTTTCGTCCTATGCCTATCATTCGGTGCATATGGATATGGACTGGGTCAGTGAGATCAACCAAAAAAGTGCCGAGATCCTGCGGCCTGACCTGACTATTTTTATTGATGTAAAACCTGCGCAAGCCCTGCAAAGAATACAGCAAAACAGGTCTGCTACAGATCTATACGAAACGATGGATATGCTGAGCGGGGTGTATGATAACTACAAGGTTGCATTTGAGCGCATGAAAGAGGTTGAAAAAGTATTGCGTATCAATGGTGATGATTCCATGGATGCCATTGGCGCACAAATCTGGCAGGCGATCGGAAACATGATGTAGCGTTATTTTTTTACTAAGTTTTCCTAAGTTTCTTACAGCACTTTTTTCATTACATTATACACGATATGCGGTTTGCCCAGGGTGTAAAAATGAATCACGGGCACGCCCGCTGCAATGAGGTCTTTCACCTGCATCAATAACCATTCTTCTCCGACGATCTCTGTATCTTTTTCGTTTTTACATTTCATCATTTCCATTGCGAGGTCATTGGGGATATCTACATGAAAGATCGATGGAATGCCGCTCAGTTGTTTTTTTGATGTGATCGGTTTTAACCCGGGAATGACCGGCACATCTATTTGTGTTTCACGACATTTTTTTACAAACGCATGATATTTGCTGTTGTCAAAAAACATTTGTGTGGTGACATACTCAGCACCTGCATCAATTTTCTTTTTCAGATACATAACATCCAGATCCGGATTGGGACTTTCATAATGTTTTTCAGGATATCCGGCCACACCAATGCAAAAATCTGTTTTTACACCTTCCTGAATTTCTTCTTCTTCATAAATGCCTTTGTTGAGTTTCTCAATTTGTTTAATCAGATCAATGGCATAATTATGTCCGTTTGGATGGGCTGTGAAGTATTTTTCATTTTTTGGCGGATCGCCTCGTAATGCCAGGACGTTATCGATGCCTAAAAAATTCAGATCGATCAGCGCATTTTCGGTCTCGTCATTTGAGAACCCACCGCAGATCAGGTGTGGCACCGCATCTACCTTGTAATGGTTCATCAGTGCTGCGCAGATGCCCACAGTGCCCGGTCGTTTGCGGATATCTATTCGGTCGAATGAGCCGTCAGATTTGCGTTTAAAGATCTGTTCTGAACGATGATCAGTGACAGTGATAAATGAAGGCTTAAACTCCATCAGCGGATCAAGCAGATTAAAAATAGATTCAATACTTTTACCTTTAACAGGCGGTAAAATTTCGAAGGAAAAAAGGGTTTTGTCTGCCCGGCTGATATGTTCTGTTACTTTCATGAGTGGACAAAGATAAAGTAAGCAAAACGCAAGTTCCAAATTTGTAATCAAAAATCTCTTGCCTTTCAATGTTTAGCCGGGATGGTGATTAGGCAGCATTGCCAGGGAATGAGCCTGTTTTTTTATGCATCGGCCTGAAAGTTAGTTTCAGAATAAGTAATACGACCTGTATTACAAAACATACTGGAATCAGAAAATAATAAAACCAAAAAACGGCACCCGGTCCATTTTCACTCCACA
>JADYYU010000352.1 GCA_020853515.1 Chitinophagaceae bacterium
AAAAATTGGTATCTGGGGCCTTTCTTTTAAACCCAATACCGACGATATCCGCGAAGCACCGGCCTTGTATATTATACCTAAACTGGTTGAAGCCGGGGCCATCGTTTCCTGTTACGATCCGGAAGGCATGCCTAACACAAAAATGTTTTTTGAGAAAAACCATCCCATGTTGCTGTCAAAAATCAATTTTGTCTCAGACGATTATGAAGTACTGAAGGATGCAGACGCACTGGCGATTTGCACCGAGTGGAGCATTTTCAGAACACCGGATTTCGAACGCATGAAAAGTTTAATGAAAGAAAAGGTGATCTTTGACGGTAGAAATTTATTTGATCTGGAGCAAATCCGGGAAGCCGGCTTTTATTATAATTCAATTGGCCGTAAAACCATTTTATAAGCGATGAAAAGAGTATTAGTTACCGGAGGCGCGGGTTTTTTAGGTTCGCATTTATGCGACCGTTTTATTCTGGAAGGATGTCAGGTGATTGCGATGGACAACCTGATCACTGGGAATATCAAAAATATTGAACACTTATTCAGTCATCCGAATTTTGAATTTCATCATCATGATGTTAGTAAGTTTGTACATGTGCCGGGTGAGCTCGACTATATCCTGCATTTTGCCTCCCCAGCCAGTCCCATCGACTACTTAAAAATGCCGATACAGACCCTTAAAGTAGGGTCACTGGGTACGCATAATTTATTGGGACTTGCCAAAAGTAAAAACGCCCGTATGCTGATCGCTTCTACTTCTGAAGTATATGGTGATCCGCTGGTGCATCCGCAAAACGAAGAATACTGGGGCAATGTGAACCCAATCGGGCCGCGCGGTGTTTATGACGAAGCAAAACGTTTTCAGGAAGCCATCACCATGGCCTACCATAATTTTCATGGATTGCAAACCCGTATTGTTCGGATTTTTAATACCTATGGTCCGCGTATGCGACTCGACGATGGCCGTGCTTTACCGGCCTTCATGAGTCAGGCCCTTCGCAAAGAAGACATCACCGTATTTGGTGACGGTAGCCAAACCCGCTCGTTTTGCTATGTGAGTGATCTGGTTGAAGGTATTTACCGTTTACTTTTAAGTGATTACCATTTACCGGTCAATATTGGCAACCCGAATGAGATCTCTTTGCTTGATTTTGCAAAAGAGATACAGCTTTTGGCAGGCAGCGACTCAAAAATTGTGTTTGAACCCTTACCTCAAGACGATCCAAAGCAACGAAAACCGGATATTACAAAGGCGGAAACTATTTTAGGCTGGAAGCCTACCGTAGACCGAAAAGAAGGACTTAAAATCACATTCGATTATTTTAAGCAACAATTGGGGATTCACTAATATGAATCAAATAAGCTGACTTTTTGTAAAAGCCTGTTATATCAAAAGACTATGTGCTGCTAATTGCAGATTTCGTCGTTGTCGTATTTATACACTTTCTTTTTGAAACTGACCACCATATCTTTTACTTTGCTGATTCGTACCGATAATTTGAGATTGATGGAATAATAAAAATCATAATTATTTGCGTTCCCCCGGCGTTCCCCGGCTCTGTAAGGATTATCAGGATCAATTACATTTGATTTATTATTGATCAAACGGGCCAGTTCGGCATCTTCTGCACCAAGATAGTTGGCATACAATGTCGGGTCGATATAGGAAGTGCTTACATCATCGAGATAGTCAGTAAATAATTTACGGCCCACAAATTCAAGGCCAATATTCGTTTTATCAGATAAACTGTAATTAAGTCCAAAGCCAAACGGTATATTTTTTTGCGTCAGTTTGTAAGACTTAGAATAGGGATACTCTTTCATATCCTGACCTTCAGTGCGAAGTGGTTTCAGGTCAACCCAAACGTAATCGTCCGCTATATCATCAAAGTAAGAACCTTGCGGGTTGAAACTGTAAATACCCAAACCAACCAAAGCATAAGGCTGTAAATTCCAATGGTGCGCGGCGTGGGTAAATTTGATGAATTTTAAAGGATAAAGTTCTACGATCAGACTGCCTTCAGATATTTTTGACTGAAAATCAAGATTTCGTTTATAGCGTGTGTAAGCATTGTCTGCAGTGCTTTGATACTGCACATCCTGATCGCTGCCTGCTATTTTGCCAGCCGAATAATTGAGCCGGATACCGATCGCCTCTTTGCGGTAATGGGTAAACGAAAAGCCATAAAAAAAAGTCCTCTTCTTCAGATTATTGTCATAAAAAAATTTCTTTCCGGTACCCTGATTCCCACCCAGATCACCCAGGTAATTTGACAAGCCCAGATAGACCGCGATCTGATTACTTTTTTTGAGAGGTTCCTTTCGGTCGATCTCTTCCTCGTAATAGGTATTGCCATCATAAAATCCCCTGATCTGCGCATTCAGTCCCTGCGCGATCAAAAAAGTTAGTAAGATGAGCAAATTCTTTTTCAAGTACAATGATTTCAAGGTTAAAATTAATATATTTATTCGGTATTGCCCAACATGAGATAAGCCTTAATAAAACTGTCCAGATCGCCATCCATAACAGGGCCAACATTGCCAACCTCATGATCGGTGCGGTGATCTTTGATCATTTTATACGGATGAAATACGTAAGACCTGATTTGCGACCCCCACTCGATCTTTTTCTTGCCGGCATTGGTTTTGTTTTTCATCTCCTCCTGTCGCTGCAATTCTTTTTCATATAACTGTGATTTCAGCATTTTTATTGCCTTCTCACGGTTTTCTCCCTGGGTTCTTGATTGCTGACATTCAATGATAATACCGCTGGGTATATGTTTCAGCCTGACTGCTGTTTCTACTTTATTTACATTTTGTCCCCCTTTGCCACCGGCCCTGAAAAAGTCCCATTCCAGATCGGCAGGATTCACTTCGATCTCAATGGTCTCATCTACCAGCGGATATACAAAAACAGATGCAAACGAAGTGTGTCGGCGGGCATTGGAATCAAACGGCGAAATACGGACCAGGCGGTGTACCCCATTTTCTGATTTTAGCAACCCGTAGGCAAAAGGGCCCTCAATTTCAATGGTAGCCTGTTTAATACCTGCCCCGTCGCCCCATTGAATATCAATGTCGCTCACTTTGAAACCACTTTTTTCAGCATACATTCTATACATCCGCAATAGCATTTCGGCCCAGTCCTGACTTTCGGTACCGCCTGCTCCGGAGTTGATGGTCATCACAGCAGGCAGTTCATCTTCCGGCTGATTGAGTGTACTTTTAAATTCCAGTTCATCGATTTTGTCAAGGGCAAACTGATGCGCCTGCTTCACTTCATCTTCCGCGGCTTCTCCCTGCTTCCAGAAGTCGAATAAAACCGTAAAATCTTCAAGGGCCGAGCGCACAGAGTGGTAGAGTTCCACCCAAAAGGCATTGGTTTTGATTTCTTTCAAAATGGCCGTAGCACGGGTATTATCATCCCAGAATCCAGGCGACAGGCTCATTTGCTTGTCATTTTCAATCTTATCTTTTTTCTCTTCTATTGAAAGAAAATGGCCTAATGCGTCCACCCTTGCCGACATTTCTTTAATTTGTTCAATAGTCATAGACGCAAATGTAATTTGAAATACTGATTTGAAAATTTGAAAATTTCTACCGGGTGATTACAAGTGCTATTCCCGTTTCATTCAGATTCGGTCAGTGGCGGGTCAGCCGTTTTGATAAGCATCCCGGCTCATTTAAGCCAAATGATTTGCAGACCAGCGCTTAGCGGTGCAATTTGTCATCCAATTTCGCCGTATCTTGCGCTTAATTTTTTACGACCTATGAAGTTTCAGATTGGTTTTATGTTGCTCATATTGATAGTTGCGTCAAATTTTTTAACCTTTGCGCAAGACAAGAAATGTACGGTCAGCGGTTACGTGCGTGATCAAAGTAGCGGCGAAAATTTGCCCAGTGCCCATGTCGGCATTATGGAGCTGAAACGCGGTGTCAATACAAATAATTACGGGTTCTATTCCATTTCAGTTCAGTCGGGAAAATACAGTCTTAAAATTAGCTATCTCGGATTTGAACCACAAATC
>JADYYU010000353.1 GCA_020853515.1 Chitinophagaceae bacterium
AGCAATCCCCCGCGGCTGCCGCTTCACCTTGCGGATCGCTGCTTGATTTTTTTTGTGAAGAATTAAAGGAAATGTACTGGACCGAACAGCATCTGCTGCAGGTTTTACCACTACTAAGCAAGGCGGCCCATTCCGAAGCACTTAAAATTGCCTTAAACGAACATTTGTTTCAAACTGAACTGCACGTAAACCGTCTGCAGGAAATATTTGTCCTGTTACAGATCGAAACCGAAGCGAAAAAAAGCAGAGGCATTGAGGGCATCACCAAAGAAATGTTGGAGACGGTTGAGCAAATTGGTGTCATTTGCGCATTGAGCGATGTAGCGATTATTATGGGTACACAAAAAGTGGAACATTATGAAATATCCGGCTATGGTTCATTAAAACAATTGTCCATCACGTTGCAAAAAAATGATATCGCCGAGTTACTTACTCTCACGTTGGCTGAAGAAAAGGCCGCTGATGAATTACTCACCGAACTTGCTACCCGTCATTCAAATGAAGAAGCACAGGTACAATCCTGATCCGGATGTTGCAGCTTGCAAGGTGAACGTTTAGATGAATGTAAGTTAACTCTGCTTCCATGGAATCATCTGCTTGTATTTCCGGGGTCAAGATACCGATAAATAAGCGGAGCCGATCTTCGAAAGCCTTACCTTTGCAGCAGGCTTTCTGCCCCACAAAACTGATTAGCTATGCGAAGAATCATGCAGATTTTTAATATTGAAAAAAAGATCATGTATGGCTATTTTATTGCCTTTTTTCTATTGCTTTTTTCATATGTACTGATCATTTACACAACGGAAAAAATCACTGAAAAAACAAAATGGGTGACACATACGCATATTGTACAAACGGCCCTGGAAGAGCTGATGTCCAATATCAAGGATGCAGAAACGGGCTATCGGGGCTTTATCATTATGGGCGAAGAAAAATATCTGAATCCCTTTTATTATTGTCAGCAGGAGATCAAAGCAGGCTTGTCTAAAATACGTGTTTACACCAGCGACAATGCCTTGCAGCAAAGCAGATGCGACACCCTTGACAGCCTGATCAAAAAACGGATGAATGTCATTACGCTGGGTATCGATGAATTTAAAAATAGCCGGTATCAGATCACCGCTTCGCTGCGGCAGCAAACAATACAGTCCGGATCCGATATCATGTTTTACATCAGAGCTACCGTGAGTGCTATGATCAAAACCGAAGACATGACCATGCTCAACAGAAATAATGAGCTGGCTAATTTTAGCAATGCAATTAAGTTTATTAATATAACCTCCCTTGTGGTGGCCGTACTGTTATCGTTTTATTCGATCGGCACTTTTCAGCTTGAATATAATGCCAAGAAGCAGGCCGATCAGAAAGCGGTGGCCTATCGTACTGAACTGGAAACAAAAGTAGCCGAATTAAAAAGTGCCAATGAAGAACTGAGCGCACTGAAAAGTCTTGAGAAATTTACCTCTACCGGACGCATTGCCCGCACGCTGGCACATGAAGTGCGTAATCCGCTCACAAATATCAATCTTGCGTCAGCGCAGCTTGAAGAAGCCTTTGAACTGGACGAAGAAAGCCGCTTTTTGTTTGATATTATCCGGCGCAACAGCGAACGCATCAACAATATGGTGAGCAGCCTGCTAAACGCAACTAAATTTACCGAACTGCATGTTGAACATGTAAACATTCATCACATCCTGGACGATACTCTCCGTCAGGCGGGCGATCGCATTACCCTGAAAAATGTGGCATTAAAAACAGACTATGCTGCAGAAGAGATCATGCTATGGATTGATGTGACCAAAATTAAGATCGCGCTGATGAATGTGATCGTAAATGCCATAGAGGCCATGGAAGACCAGGGGGGCATTTTGAAAATCATTACCGAACGTAAAGAAGATAATTGTCTGATTACAATCACAGACAATGGGACAGGTATGGACGAAGACACTTTAAGTAAATTATTTGAACCTTACTTTACCAATAAAGTAAAAGGGAATGGTCTGGGTCTTACCAATACACAAACCATTTTGCTCAATCATAAAGGCAGCATAAAGGTAGAAAGCAAAACGGGTGCCGGTACTACATTCATACTCTGTTTACCCCTCGATAGACCTGCACAGTTGCCAGGTTAATCTGTGCCTGCACTTTTTTAACATTACATAAAAAGCTTCCTGACTGTGCAGGAAGCTTTTTATCATTGACGTTGATCTGTATCTTTCACAATCTACAGATGCACTCAAAGGTTGGCTACAACTTATCGATCCAGTCAATAACCTGATCTTTTGTTTTACCAATTTTCTGCTGAAGTTTTCCCAGCAACTCGTCATCGTTGCCTTCTTCATATAGCAGATCGTCATCCGTCAGATCTGCATACTCTTTCTTCATTTTTCCTTTGAGTTCGTCCCAGTTTCCTTTTAATTTTAATTTCCAGCTTTCCATGATTTTAAATTTTAGATTATAAATAAATAGTTCAGGCTCTTGAAGAACGGATGATATTCAGCAACACCGCTATCACGGCAATAATAAGCAGCACATGGATAATTCCGGATGCATTGTAACCAAAAAATCCGACGGCCCAGCCAATCACCAGTATGACGGCAATAAGGTATAATAAGTTTCCCATGATAGAATTTGTTTTAGTGACACTACCTGTATTGAAAATATACTGCCAGCTTACTGACTACTTTCCCAAATACTTTCAAAACCTTTGATATCAATTATTTCAGCCTTCTCAGTGTCAGATGCAGGGCCATTTGCTTTGTAGAACATATTCCACAATCGGGGGAAATAGTCCGCAATCTATCAGATACTTTCCTCAATAATGGCAAAGATGCTTTCGCGGTTAAAGGGTTTGCTGAGGTAATAATTGGCCCCGTTTCTGAAGGCGGCTTCTTTGTCTTCCAGGGTATCGTAGGCAGTCACCATTACTACCATAATACCCGGGTTAAATGTTTTGATCAATGAAATAAACTGAGTGCCCTTGCCATCAGGCAGGTTATTATCGAGAAACACCCACTGCGGATTTTCGCTGACTATCATGTCCATCCCTTCTTTGATGCTGTTGGCAAAATTGGTATTTAATTTTTTCTGACGCAGAATGCTGCTCAGTAAAAAACAAATTTCGATTTCATCATCAATGATCAGTGCTGTCATTTCAACTTTTTTTGGACGGTATTATTTACAACAGATTAAATGTGGCAAAAATATTGCCATGTTATGCTTAGCAACTTATTAAAGCGTACATTCATCAAAAATACAAATTTAATTGTATTGGCAAAAAGTACAGCTACTTACCATGAAAACAAACAGAACATGAAGTCACTAAAGAAGTACACCGACAAAGGCAAAGAAGTTTTTTCTTTCATTAAAAAACTGGGCAAAGAATTTTCGCAGGATAATGTAACGAAATACAGTGCTTCGCTGGCCTATTATACCGTATTTTCACTGGCGCCGCTCATCATCATCATCGTAACGGTCAGCGGGCTGATTTTCGGCCGTGAGGCCATGCAGGGCGAACTGTATTATCAGCTCAAAGATCTGGTGGGGAGCGAAGCCGCCGTTCAAATTCAAAGCAATATCCGCAACATTCATTTATCAGGCGATACACCCATTGCAACCACCATCAGCATTGTGGCCTTACTGATGGGCTCTACGGCCATTTTTGGCGAAATTCAGGATTCACTGAATAAGATATGGGGGCTGCGCATTAAGTCGAAAGGAGTGTGGTGGAAAATTATCATCAACCGTTTGCTTTCGTTTTCTGTGATCATCAGTATGGGATTTTTACTGATCGTGTCACTGCTGATCAATGCCCTGGTAGCTGCCTTAAAAAACTGGCTCATTCAAAATATCTCGATCACCACGGAGGTATTCATGTCGGTTTTTGATGTCATACTATCGCTGCTGATCACCAGCACTATTTTCGCGGTGATCTTTAAGGTGTTGCCCGACGCCCGTATCAAATGGCGCGACGTCATTTACGGAGCCGTGTTTACTTCTATTTTGTTTATGCTGGGCAAGTATGGCATCGCGTATTATATAGGTCGCAGCAATTTTGCTTCGCTTTATGGCGCTGCAGGATCTGTAATTATTATTCTCGTATGGTCATATTATAGTTCAGTTATCTTATTTTTGGGTGCAGAATTTACCAAGGTATATGCAAGTGATTATGGTGGTAAAATTTATCCAAACGATTATTCAGTCTGGATCAAGGTTGAAGAAGTGCCGGTAGACCATGTAACGCTTGCGCAGGAAGTAAAATCGAAGGTGTAGTAGTGAAAATAAATGTGCATTATGAAAAAAAGAATATTAGTAATAGACGACGATCCGGATATGTGTGCGCTGATGAGCCGCTTTCTGACAAAAAACGGATACGATGTAGTGACCGCACAAATGGCTTCGAAAGGGATTGCTTTATTCAGAGAAAATCCGTTTGATATCGTACTGTGCGACTATCAGTTGGGTGATCAAAATGGTAAAGATGTGCTATCAGAAATTTTAAAATACAAAGCTGATACTATCTTTCTGATCATAACCGCATACTCACATCTGAAGATCGCTGTTGAAGTGATCAAAATGGGTGCCTACGATTATATTACCAAGCCGCTGGTACCGGAAGAAATACTCAGCGTGCTGAGTAAAGCATGGGCAGATAA
>JADYYU010000354.1 GCA_020853515.1 Chitinophagaceae bacterium
ATTTATATCGCCGGTCAAATCAAGCTGTTGCAAAGTCATGACTCTGTGTATCAGGAATTTTTGCGAAAAGCAAGCCTCCGGTTTGAAAATGGTGAAAGTAATCTGCTCGAAAAATCAATGGCTTCGCTTCAACGGGGACAAATTAGATTGCAATTGAATTCATTGAATACATCGCTTGAACTGTTACAATTGCGCCTGCAATATTTATTGAACAGCCCCAAAACATTGATCCCGGTTACAGAAAACATAGCATTGCGTTTACCTGCAGAAGATAAAATTGCGTTGTGGGTACACAACCCCATGCTGAAAATACTTGCGCAGGATTTAGCTATCAATAAAGTACGCTATAAGCTTGCAAGTACTTTGCGCCTGCCGGAAGTAAGTGCCGGATATTTGTTTCAAACCATGCGTAGTAATCCAACATTGTTTACAGGCAATTATCTATCTTATGTGCAGTTGGGTTTGAATATGCCGCTGTTTCAAAAGTCTCTGCGAAATAAGATGAGTGCCATTTTAATTCAGGATAAGATCATTGAGACTGGCATCGAATTAAAATCGAAGCAACTGCAATCACAAATATTGGAAACACAACGGCAGTATCAAAATTATGATAACAAGGTAAAATATTATGAAGATGAAGCACTGACAAATGCAGATCAGATATTACGTTTAGCAAATCTGCAATATAACAATGGTGAGATCAACTACATGGAATGGGTTTTATTCATGGACCAGGTAATTACCATACAATCAGAATATCAGGAAGCATTGTATAAGTTGAACGAAAGTGTTATCAATTACAATTACCTCATTGCAACTGAATAGTAAATCCTTGCAATGTAACAGCTCAAAGCTTCGCTCATAAATTCTCGTCATTTCAAAACAAAATTTATTTATACATAAAATCTTAAAATAATATTAACATGAATCTAAAATCAAGTATCCATTTCTATTTATCGGTACTGTCTGCTATCATCTTTATGAGCGCTTGTGGCGGGGCCAAAAATGAAAACAAAGAAACCCCTTATGTCAAGAAGGAAAACAGGGTTACCCTGGTCGAAAGTCAGTTTAAAAACGCAAAGGTCGGGCTGACTACTTTATCGTCAAAAAATATACCGACAGTGCTGAAACTTCATGGTAAAATTGATGTGCCACCTCAAAATATGGTGAGCATCAGTGTGCCGCTGGGCGGTTACCTCAGGTCTACTGCACTGTTACCCGGTATGCATGTGAGTAAGGGGCAGTTAATAGCAACTATGGAAGATCAGCAGTATATTCAAATGCAGCAAGATTACCTTACAGCCATGAATCAACTTGATCTGTTACGTAAGGAGTATGAGCGGCAGAAGGAATTGAATCAAAGTAAAGCTGTGAGCGACAAAGTCTATCAGCAGGCTGAGTCGGCTTACCGCGGTCAGCAGGTTATGGTGAATGCTTACAGGGAAAAACTGAAACTGATCAATATAAATCCGGGTACTTTGCGAGCAGCTTCTATTTCACGCAGCATCCCTGTTTTTTCTCCTATCGACGGATATGTTTCAACTGTAAAAGCAAATGTCGGGAAATATGTAAGTCCTTCGGACGTACTTTTTGAACTGGTGAATCCAGCTGATATTCATTTGAATCTGACCGTTTATGAAAAAGATATCGAGTCATTGTATATCGGTCAGCAGGTGTGGGCTTTTACAAATAATGATACATCCAAAAAGCATGCATGCGAAATTATTTTAATTGGAAAAGATCTGAGCAGTGAACGTAGCATGGAGGTACACTGCCATTTCAAAAATTATGATAAATTGCTGCTACCCGGAATGTATATGAATGCCGAAATTGAATTGAATTCCACGGTTGCCAATGTGCTACCTGATGATGCTGTGGTTCGCTATGAAGGGAAGTATTATGTATTTGTTGAAAAGGGTCTTTATGCCTATGAGATGATGGAAGTGAGTGTTGGCAAAATCAGTCAGGGATATGTTGAAGTTTTTTCGCCTGAAATTTCTGCTGCCGATAAAATTGTGAGTGCAGGGGCGTATACCTTGTTGATGTCGTTGAAAAATAAATCAGATGAATAATACTCGGGCTATTGTAGGTATAAAGCTTAGCCATATGAGTTTGCGTATCAACAAACTTCGCACCTGATTGTGATTATTGATGATTCCAGTTCCGTTTTTCTGCTTGTCCTTGGTACAAAGCAAAATAATATAGCTTTCAGAAACTTGCGAATGTTAGATTTTAGAGAATGATCCACACACAGGATGTCAGATGTACGGCACTAACTTGACCTCGTCTATTTTCTATCTCTAGTGCGTGACGATGGCAACGAAGTGTTAGTTCGGTACCAAACAAAATGATTTTAAAAACCCTCAAGGCATTATTTCCTTGAGGGTTTATTTTGCAGCATTACGATTCAGAAGTGCCGCTGCGGCGGGCTTACAGCAAAAGTATACAGCATAACTACCTGCTGTTTACTCCTTACCGCTCCGCCGCAGCGGGTTTCTGCTTACTATTAACTGAGCGCTGTCAACTGCATACTGCCCATCTGTTTACGGCAGTTATGCTAGACGCAATTGATACAAGTAATCTTCTCAGTGTTTTTTTTGTTCACTTTTTTGCCGCTTCGTTTTTAGCATATAATAAATCTTGGCATTTTTGCTGTCGCTTGCGGATTACTCTTGGCATCCGCCTTTACCGTGCAGTGCATACATCACGGCGCCATCAATGATGAGGTCCATTCTGTCCATTTCGCTGTCGTTACGCTGTTTCCAGATCAGTTTCCATGTTTTGCCGCCATCGTCGGATCTGGATATACCACCCCGATGGCTGCAAAATAAGTAGCGGCCGGCCTGTACAAAATCATCTAGTTGTTTAGTGTGCAGTCCACTGATGCTAACTTTCTGCCATGACTTTCCTTTGTCTGCTGATCTTGTCAAAAGGATATCATCTGAAGCATTCGCCCAACTGCTGTTTTTTTGTGATTTTACCCAGGGGGCTGCCAGCCGCATAGCAGAAAAGGTACCTTTAGCTGCTCCCGTTTTGTAAACAGCCCCTGCATCCGCTAAAGTGCAGGTCCAGTTGATACCATCCTGTGAACGTATAATACCCTGAGTGGCGGTTGCCAGCAATACGCCCTCTGAATAGATTAAACTGCTGGCCCATCCTGATTTGAAAACATACTTCCAGCTAAGGCCTTCATTGTCTGACCTGTAAATACCGGCACCAGAAGCAATGTATAAGTGACCATCAGGCGTTTCAAGAAAATCGTGGATCTGCAGATCCTTGAAAACCGAAGGTGCAACGGGTTGCCAGAATCCCGTACCGGGGACTCTTTTAAACAATCCATGGTGGTCAACACTGATATAAGGGCCTGCACTGCCACCAAAAATTCCGGTGATGGCATCTTTCTTAAAAAGACCTCCGATATTTTCCCTCGTCCATTGGCCTTTATGAAGGTCGAAACAATGATAAACCAATCCGTCATAAGTGCCCAGAAATATTTCGGAACCCCGGCTATAAAGCCGGCTGATATTTATATTATCTGGCAAACCACTGCTTAAATTCTGCCACGTGTCGCCTCCATCCGCAGATTGGTAGAGAAGTTCCGGGACCTGCTTGTTCTGACCGCTCACTTCAATAAACTCCTGACTACCTGCCTGTTCAGATACGGCTGATGATGTGGCCTGGGCTTGTTTTTGATTTACCTTACTTTTTGCATACGATGAAATAAGGATTACGGATAGTAGCAGTAGCATGCTGCCTAATCTGACAGGCTGTTGACTGAATCTACTGCCTGCCTGGAAATTGTGAAATGGGAATTTGTTTTTCATACTTTATAATTTTAATTGAGAAGACATCAAATATACTGCTGTGGTCAGGCGTAAGGGTCAAAACAACTGTAAAATGAATGTAACATCCGTGTAAATTGTTTGCAACGCTGTTTCTTTACGCATTTTAAATCTTAATTTTGGGCATGAAACCGACCTTACCCTTTGTACTATTAGTTGCAGCAGGCCTTTTGCTGCTTGCTTTTGCAGCAGATACAGGTACAAAAAGTAATTTTGAAGAAGCTAAAGAAGTGATGGTCATGCGCAAAATTGCTCACCGGATATTACAGTACACGGGCGACAGTACTTCAAGGGTATTACCGGTTAAACAATTATCGCAAGATGAATTTCAAATTCCATTTGACATCAGTTTTACATTTAAGCCCGATTCATTGGTGGAAATTATTGATCGGGTAATTGCTGAAAGTCAATTGCCATCGCAATATATTGTAAAGATGCAAGAATGTGGTTCCGACGAAGTGATCTATGGGTATGCTTTTTTAGGAAGCGATACACAAAATATAGTTCCATGTAGCGGGAGGCAGCAACCGAATATGCGTTATTGCCTGAATATCCGGTTTCATGAAGAGGGAAGCAACACAGCGAGGACTTTGTATATATCCGGCTTTAGTTTAATTACCGTTGGACTACTCCTATTTGGAATGAAAACATACAGACGACGCAAATTCATTTTGAAAACGCCCGGAATTGAACCCGACAGAATTCCGCAGGAACCTGATGCGATAGCAAAAGAAGCAGATACAAAAACCGTCATTGTATCCAATGAAGTATTAATTGGTAAGTTTATGTTTAATACCGATGAGCAGAAACTGACTATTGAGGGGCAAAAAATTGTACTCACCATTAAAGAATCAAAACTACTCAGCATATTTGCTGCTGCATTGAATCAAACCGTAGACCGGAGCCGTCTTCAAAAAGAAGTCTGGGAAGATGAAGGTGTGATCGTCGGACGCAGTCTGGATATGTTTATTTCCAGACTAAGAAAGAAACTCGAAGCTGACCCGAATGTAAAACTCAGCAACATTCATGGTAAGGGTTACAAACTCGAAATCATGCTGTAGTGAATGTGCACATCAAAAAAGGATTGTTGTTGTAAACAGTTGACTAAGGAGAAGACCCTGAAAAATAGCCCCGATGGTAGTGGATAGCTCCCGACGCTTCGGCGGGACTAGTAACGGACAGCGGGAAACAGCTACATCCATATTCGCAGCCCGGCTCCGAAATATCTCTGAAAGCCCGGCACGAAAAGAGCACCTACTTTAAAATGCTTATTTTCTTCACTGCCTTTTCATTGCCGCATTGCATATGCACAAAATAGGTACCGCTGTACAAAGTTTTTACATCAAAATAAGCGATTGTACTGCCTGCAAAAATAGTAGTCTTATTTACCTGCCGGCCGCTCAGATCAAACAATTTTATTTCAATATCCTTTTTATTCAGGTTGTTGACCTGAATAGCAATGAGATCATTGGCAGGGTTCGGGAAAACAGTCATGTCAGACAAGGTTTTGCTGATATCTGCAGTGGCATTGGGCGTGGCCGGAAAGATGGTCACCGGTTCAGTAATGGTAGGTACTTTTTGAGCATTTTTTATACCATAGAATGTAGGGCCCACAACATAGGGATAATAGGAATTCCATTTTGAATCTACCGTTGCAAAGTAGCAATAGATGCCTCCCGGAAATTCAGGTGTTACACAAAAGCGACCGTTATGTTCATCCAGATAGTCAGGCGTGGCAGCGTTGGTGGGTACA
>JADYYU010000355.1 GCA_020853515.1 Chitinophagaceae bacterium
ATATAAAAAAGTCATTTGCGACGGACGAAATTTTGATCGCCTCCAGAGAACTGGCAGCATCCCTTGTGCAGGATTCGTTTAAGCGTAAACTGTTGGGAAATATTTTTAATTTTATGATCCGGAAAGCCGTGAAGCTAAATATCAGTGATACCCAATGTGGCTTCAAACTGTATCCGGTTTTAATTGCAAAAAAAATATTTGCAGCGCTGAATACCCCCGGCTGGGCTCATGATGTAGAGCTATTGTTGAAAGCCAGGCAACAGGGTTGCAAAATTACGGAAATGCCCGTTACCTGGAATGCCATTGAAGGCAGTAAAATTGAGGTGTTGCGGGATGGCTGGCGAATGTTCTGGGAAGTGATGAAAATAAGGAAACAGGTATGTTAACCATCCTGATCAACGGAATTTTCTTTAGCAGCAATACTATGCTCTGATGCTAATTGGGGTAGACAGATTATTCGGGTCGCTTTATGATGGCCGATGGCTCTTTTCAGGGTCTATAAAGATCAACACTCAGGTTCGCTACCTTAATCAATTAGAATTTTGCCACGCCTGAATATCCTGTCTTCAGTACCTAACTGGTACATATAAATACCCGGACTTACCCCTTCAAGATTAATTTTATAAGTCTTATCAGTCCATTCATAGTGCTGACGCTGATCACCTAATAAATTGTGCAATATTAAATATTTTTTCGCGTCGTTTCCGGAATGTTGCTTAACAACAAGAAAGTGAGTGACAGGATTCGGAAATACTTCAAATTCGCTCTGTTGCTCTACGTTCAGCATATTTAAGGGGTCGCAGCCATGCTTGCTATTGAACAGGGTTTGTAGACTATCTATGGGTTCAATGCCATCACCCTCATTGGTTTTTAAAGAAATATTTAAGGCAGGACTGCCATAGTTGTCAGGAGGCAGTGCCACCTGCAAAAATGCGAACAAAGATGAGATACTATCATTTTGACATCTGGTGTCGGCGCCAATTACTTTGGCACCTTGCATGGCCGCCATGATTCTACAGGCCAGCGTGCCATTTGTATTTCTAAAACCGGCCTCCATACTATCCAGAATTTGCTGACCTTTAAGAATATTGCCCTGTATGGCATAGTAGAAACCATTGATACTGCCCGTGACATGATTTTTGTAGTTGACACAGGAACTGCCGGTATGGGCTGCCGCACCGGGAGTATTGCCGTTAAATCCTACAATACCATATTGCTTAAATTCCGGATTATTTACTGCATCATTATTCACCAGCCATGTTATGATTTGTGCAGGTGTATCACCGGCTCGCATTCTGATTCTGGCATTATCCTGATTCGCTTGTATAAAATACGACTGTGTATTGACCACACCGGTGTCGGGCAACAAATCGGTTAGAAACGCGGGATTTGCAATACCCGCAAAATCTAAATCCAGACAGGAAGCCCCTGCACTGCCAACCTGCCTGCTGGTTGAATCAAGCGCGACTATCGAGAAGGTGTCCTGACCTTTGCAATGAACTATTGCCAGTAAGAGTAAATGAATTGTCAGAAGAAAAAATTTCATACGAATTGTTTTTAAAGACTACTATTTGCTTATTCTGTACGCTAATCCAAGTCTGGTTCTTAAATTTCCATTGGTCAAAGCCTGATTCATGTACGGACTACATTCCAGTACGATGGCCAAAAAATCACGTGTAGGGATCAGCCACCGGATGCCCAGATCGATATAGTATCCGTTAATTGTTTTGATATTTTTTTGAAAGTTTGTTGGATTAAATGCAATACCGGCACCATAATGGCATACTGCTCTGTTGAATAGTTCCAGATATTCGACATGATCAATTTTAGTATTGAAAGAGTGATACCTTCTGATACCCAGCTCCATATTCAGATTATTAAAAAATGTATTGGTTTCGATTTTATAATCTACGGCAACAACCTTGGGAATTGTTTTCGTTATTCCAAGCATATTTTGCCAGGGGAAGTAACTTAAGGTTAATTGTGCTAGTAGTGACTTGCTTGTAAACATGATCAGGAAAAGGAAATATTTCATAGTGCTTGTTTTAATTGACAGTAAATTGGTTTAGGTTGATATTGGTCGTCGAATAGTAATGGATAATCAGACCGGTTGTAGGTTGTGCGGATCCATGAATATCGGTCACTGATGCCCCAAAACGTAATGCCGAATTGCTGATGAAGCGGAATATTCCTGTACGCTCTCACAATTTTATGCATGAGTTCAGCCTGCGCTTGCAAATCTTTAGCATTCAGCAGATAATCTTTTCCACGTGGATTGAGTGAAATATCTACTTCGGACAAATGCACATCGTATCCGTTTTGTGCAACCTCATAAATAGCCTCTTCAATCATAGAAGCATCAGCATATTTGATATCGATATGCATCTGTAAGCCTATACCATCTATTGGAACACCCTTGAGCCGGAGGTGATTTAAGAACGCTAAAACCGCTTTACGCTTGGCGGGATTTGTTTCAAGTCCATAATCATTATAGAACAATTTAGCTTCGGGACTGGCCTGACGTGCAAACATAAATGCTTTTTCGATATAGGATGAACCCACATGTTGCAGCCAGATCGTATTTCGTAAGCTGCCGTCTTCATTGAATGCTTCATTGACAACATCCCATGAAAGAACAGTTGGCCTGAAGTAGCGAACGATACTTACGATATGCGATTTCATCATTTGCTCCCATTGCTCGCTACTACCTGCAAATGCATTCATCCACTGAGGATTTTGCTGATGCCAGATAAGGGTATGACCATGCACCCTCATCTGATGGCTTCTGCATTGACTGACAAATTCATCGGCTTCATTCCATTGATAAGTATTTTCTTCAGGATGCAGGTAAGCCGGTTTAAAACTATTTTCAGCAGTTGCACTTGAAAACTGACTGAAGAACAAATGCCTGTATATGCTGTCACTGCTGAATAACAGCGGGTCGGCGGCAGCACCAATAGGGAAATCTGCCTGCCCTGCTAACGACGAATCGGATGTACAGGTTTTTAATTCCTGCTTTACACAACAGCTAAACAAAGCAATAAGGCCAATAAGCATGAAGCAAGTCCTGAACATTTTTTAAAGTTTTAAAAAAGGTAGGATTTTAATACGATCCTCTGCAATGATTTTTATAAAATATCTTCCTGAAATTAAATCGCGAACCGGCAACGAATATCTTAAAGTCTGCCCGCTCAAGTGCGCTTGTATCTTTTTTACCGACAAAACGTCGCCCTTCATATTGAGCAACTGAATTTGAACCGCCTGTGCGTTCTTCGCATTAAATACGCAGAATAATTCGTTGCTGACAGGATTAGGGTAAATGCTGAATTCGGATATGCCATTTTCAAGGGGCAACACTTCTGCAGGACCATTTGCAGTTAAGGTATATCGTGCCACTATAGAACCACCATCTGAAGAACCGCAAACAATGATATTATTCAGATCATCCAGTGCTACGTTTTGGATGTAATTGCTAGTGCCGGGTAGATCATGATTGATGTTTCCATTGATTCCAAATGTAGTATCCAGGCTTGCATCCACATTATACCTGACGAGTTTTATATCTTGTCCGCCGCCATTGAGGTAATTGTTTGCCGTAACCAGTTTGTCGTTTTGCTGCAATAGACTGACTCTGGTCTCATGCCCCACGGTTTTTATGCCATCTCCATCATACGTACTATCGATTGTGCCATCAGAAAGAAAACGGACAATTACCCCCTGATTGTTACCGACACCGGTAGCAATCAGTTTGCCATCACTTTGTTCATGCAAATTTTGAATCACATCATCTGTGTAAGGATCCAAATTTAAGTACACGAATCCATTCGTGCCAAAATTGCTATCGACTTTTCCTGCTGATGAATATTTGATCATACACATTTGAATATCAAAATTTGGATTTGGAGAAGGATCATAAGGGCCTTCATTACCTGAAGCAATAATACTTCCATCCTGCAGAATGTCTAAGTCCCACAGTCCAGCTTCATGCGGAAATAAAGTGGTCACTATTCCGCCATTACCGAAATTCAGATCATAGGTCCCGCTTGCATTTAATTGCACCAGAAGATATCGA
>JADYYU010000356.1 GCA_020853515.1 Chitinophagaceae bacterium
ATTTATACGAATAACCTACCAGTGCAATCGCCAGCACCTTGGGCCAGCTCCAGTGCTGACCCAGTTTAAAGGCAATGATGATCACTACAAAACTGTCGATCAACTGCGACACGAGAGTAGAACCGGTAGCGCGCAGCCAGATGCGGTTTTCGCCGGTAATCAGTTTGATCTTATGAAATATAAATACGTCTAATATCTGCCCGATCAGAAAGGCGACAATAGAACCGGCGATGATCCACAGACCTTGTCCGAAAATTTGCGCATAAGCAAGCTGCGTATCGGGCACCCCCTTATCGGCATTACTGCCGGGCCACCAGTCGGCGGGGGTAAGACGGATGGCTGCAAAGGCTGCGCAAAAAGAAAAGCTGATGAGCGCTACAGTGAGCCAGGATAAAAACCGAACACCCTTCATTCCATAATATTCGTTGATGATATCGGTCATGATAAACACCACAGGCCACAGCAGCACCCCCGCGGTGAGATTGAAAGAAAGACCTTCTTCACCAAACAATGAAAAAACAACCGGTTGCAGTCCAAGTGTTTTTTCAAGCGAAAAAATTTTAACTCCGATAAACTCAGCTACGATGGCTGTAGTAATAAAAACGCCTGACAAAATAATAAATAGTTTAACAGACTTGTCTTTTAATATTTGATGGATCATAATCAGATTTAAATGTACAGTAAAAAATTAAAAAGAGTGCATTGACTACGATCAATTCACTCTTTTTATAGTTGCAAACTTAGAACTCAATTCACAAGTGCAGGCTGCATCGTTCTGAACCCGATGCGTGTAGATGCGTAATCACTGACGAACGACTTCTCTTCCTGATTGTAAATTTCGCTGATGGTCATAGGCTCCGCAATGCTGACCGTACGTTGTAAACTATCTGATAATTTCTGAGCCTTGATCTGCGAAAGTTTTCCAAATTCATACTTGGCTATCAGGCGACCTTTGCGCAATAAGGCACTGTCAACTTTCGAAATATGCGTATTAAAAGTACAGATCAGTTGCACACTCAAAAAGTCAGAAAGGAGGCCATCACTGATATTCAGCAAATTTGATACACTGGAATCTCCGCTCAGGCTGCGGTCCATGATAATATTTTCTGCATCTTCGATGATCACGATCGACTCGGGATTTTCGATCAGGATATTCACAAAATCAGGGTCGGTAATATGACCTGCCACCCCGGGCGGTAAAAACAGGATCTTCTTTTTTACGCGACCGATGAGGTTGCGGATATAGGTTGTTTTACCTGTTCCAGGCAGACCGTGCAGCAAAACGATCCCTTTATCTTTCTTAGCATTGAGCCTTTTACAGATCACTTTATCCACTTCCGCAAAATCGTCGTTATACATGAGGTCAATATTCAGTTTCGACTTTTTGATATCCATCGTGGTCAGTTCAAGGCCGTAAGACCCGCGGGTAATCAGATTGATCTCAAATTCTTTTTTACGTTCCCTGCTGCGGCATTTCTTCATCAGCGCAGTCACCGTTTCAATGTACGGATTATCGAGCCTAAGGGTACTGATATCGCAGAGTGCAGATTCAAATCCGATCACTGTCAGATCTTTCATAATGAAAATGCAATCGTCGATCGTATACTTTTTTTCGTTCCCGTACATTTCGTTGCGGATATATTTATATAAAATCTCGTCTTTGAATTTTTCGTCAAAGATTTTGATGGCCTTCTCATAATCTACCCTGTAGATCACGTGTACCTGTGGCATCGCTTTGTTCAGCGCGACAAACGCCATTTTATTGCTGATTTTTCCATTTGCAAAAAAGGCACTCAGATCTTGTACTGAACAGTTATTTAAATTTTCCATGTTGTTATACTTTGTTGTTTAAAATAGGATTCCTCTTTTGCTTTGCCGGTCATAAAAATACCCGGCAGTAACGATCTGCCGGGTAAATAACTGAACTATCATTCAGTATGATATCAGGCGGCAGGCCCGTATTGTAAAGAGTCATCAGTTTGAACGCAGCATTTAACTGCATCCGGATTTGTCATTTGTTTAATCATGTTATAAAATATAAAAGCCCCGATCGGATCAGGGCTCTATTGGTTAAGAATTTTTATGTAGCTAAAAAAAACTCAATTTCCGCCCTGTACTGTTACAAAGATTTTTGACACCGTTGTACACAGAATTGATATGAAGAAATAAAGTTTTCATTGTGAGTAATTTTTGAGAGTGCAAATTTAAAATTATTTTTTTCGTAAATGCAAATTTATTCTTCGCCCTGCTTTTTATATTTAAAAATCATCAGGATGCTGCAACACCTCGCAGCACAAATACAATTGTTTAACGGGCCGGTCTGTGTAGCAGTCAAGAGCCTTTCGTTATTGTTGATTTCAGAAGCAGCCGAAATCCAGCTTGCTCAAATAACTAACTCTTACTCAGCGAGCCCTCTATTCCATCATCCATCGTTTTGCCAGTAATGAGGGCCGCGGCCATGATAGCCAGTTCTACCATTTTGCCATGTTTCGTATCCCAGTAATAACCATCATCAAGACTCACTTTGATCAAACTGATATCAGGATCATTTACCCCTTCTGTAAACCAAATGGCTGCAATGGGAGTCCACAGTTCCTTAATTTTTTCCTTGTCAAAAACAACGGTTCCTTTGCCATGAATTGCAATAAATTTCGAATTGCCCTTTGCATACAATAGTTCTACTTTGTTGTCTGATTGCAACGCCTTATTTTTTTCACTGTTTTTATCTGAAAGAAACCAGATGTTTCCATCATCATCCACCTGCTGTGCCGACATGGGCCGCGAAATCAATTTACCGTTTTCGTAGGTGCAAAACATACAGATTTCGATATCATCAATCAGTTCTGTTATTTTTGAAATGGCTTCCCTGCCAATTAAATTTTTAGTTTCTCCCATAATAATTTTATTTTTACTTACAAAACAAAATTATAGAAGCGGCGAAGAGGTCTCTTACATAATAACACAAAAATATTATACGATTGCCGGAACGAATCAATTTTGCGAACAAAAAACAGGTGGTATTAAAGAAACAACCGAATACAAATAAAATGATTTATTTTGCATTAAAATCTATTTCAATGAGCAAATTATACAGCCTGATAATCATCTTGTTTTTTCCGCTTATCACCCGCGCACAGGCTGGTGCAGAAGCGATCAAAGGCGTTTGGAAAAACGGCGAAGGCACCGGTCAGATTGAAATTTACAAAACAACATCCGGGCATTTTGCAGGTAAAATTATCTGGCTGAAAGAACCTATTGACGAGGAAACAGGGAAACCCAAGCTTGATAAAAGAAATCCGGACAAATCAAAAAGAAGTACCCCGACACTGGGGCTGGTAAATATGCATGGATTTAAATATGACGCTGACGACAAGGAGTGGAACGGAACTATTTATGATCCTAAAAACGGTAAGGAATATTCGTGCCGCATAGAAATGAAAGATGGAAACACTTTAAAAGTCAGAGGATATATCGGCATTTCGCTCATAGGCCGTACAGATACCTGGACGAGGATGAGGTAGACTTGTCATTCAGGAATTTACAATGAGTTTGCGCAGTATCGTTATATACATAATCCACCGCATACACTGATCACCTGTCCGGTGATATAGTTGCCCATATCAGATGCCAGAAACAGTGCTGTATTCGCAATATCATCGGCGGTCGCAAAACGTCCCAGCGGAATCCCTGCTTTATATTTATCTGCACCCTCCCCTTCTTTGAGGTAGGAGGTCATATCAGTTTCTACAAAGCCCGGAGCGATCGCATTGCAGCGGATATTCCGGCTTCCGATCTCCTTCGCGATCGACTTGGTAAATCCGATCACACCGGCCTTACTGGCTGCATAACTGCTCTGTCCCGCATTGCCCATTTCACCGATCACAGAACTCATATTGATAATACTTCCTGAGCGAGCCTTCATCATTGGTCGCATTACCTGCTTGGTCATACTAAAAACACTCTTAAGGTTAATGGCCATCACATCATCCCATTGCTGTTCGGTCATACGCATCAGCAAATTATCTTTTGAAATGCCGGCATTGTTTACACAAATGTCGATGGAGCCAAAATCATTCAGCACATCAGATACCAATTGCTCACAGTCGGCAAAACTACCCGCGTTACTTTTATAGGCCTTTGCCTTTACTCCCAGGCCGATACATTTTTCTGCTAATAAGTGACTCCGTTCCGCACTGCTTTCGCTGATATATGTGAAAGCCACATGACATCCCTGCGAAGCAAATTTGAGTACAATGGCCTCCCCTATACCGCGGCTACCCCCTGTAATGATTGCGGTTTTGTTATCGAGTAATTTCATGATCTTATATTTTTCAGGAGTGAGGATTAAAAAAATGCAGCGTTCAAAAAAAGCATTTACAGGCTTGCACCTTGGTAAATCTGCTGCAAATTAGTGATACATTTTCAAATTTTCAAATTCAGTATCTAAGAGCA
>JADYYU010000357.1 GCA_020853515.1 Chitinophagaceae bacterium
CGCAATGCCGATTTTCCAGTCGAAACCGATGGGTTTAATGATGGGCTCAATCTTTTTGCCCACCCAGCCGGCATAGGAATTCTCAAGATTGGTTTCCGTTATAAAACCCTTGCCATTAGAAGGACCGTAAGATGAAAGGCCCCAAAGCACTACTGAAATGATCAGAATTATTTTACCGGCATCAAACACAAAAACCCTGGCCTTTTGCATCATGGTCATCAAGGTCTTGCTCCATCGCGGCATGCGGTAAACCGGCAATTCCATTAAAAAAATGCTTCGTTCTTTCATCGAAATGAAGAGATTTAAAATAAAAGCGGCAAAGAGCGCCATGAAAAAACCAAGCAGATACATGCCAAACAACACCAGTCCATGCACGCTCACCACGCCGCCCAGATAAGTATTGGGCACGATCAGCGAAATCAGGATGGTGTACACCGGCAGTCGTGCACTGCAGCTCATAAACGGTGTGATGAGGATGGTGATCAGTTTTTCTTTTTTGTTTTCGATGGTACGGGCGGCCATGATGGCGGGTACGGCGCAGGCTACCGCACTGATGAGGGGCATCACCGATTTGCCGTTGAGGCCCACTTTACGCATCAGGCGGTCGGTGAGAAAACTGATGCGTGACATATAGCCACTGTCTTCGAGCAGACTGATCACGCCAAATAAGATCATGATTTGCGGTATGAAAATCACAATGCCATTGATACCGGCCAGAATGCCGTTTACAAATAAGTCGGTGAGAAAGCCTGGAGGCAGATTTGATTTCAGCAGGGCGATGAGGGCTCCGAAGCCGGCGTCGATCCATTCCATCGGAAAACGGGCCAGCCAGAAGATACTCTGAAACATCACAAACAGCACCGACAATAAAATCAGATTTCCATACAGCGGATGCAGCATGATTTTATCTATTTTTTCGCTCATCATTTCCTTTTGCTGCGGATAAATTTCGACTACACAATGCTGCATGATCTTTTTGATGGCACTATAACGCTGCAGTGTTTCTTCGGCCTGTACTTTTATTTTATTAAAACCAGCAGTAGCCAGTTCCGTTTTTAATTTCACCTTTTCGGCAGCCGTAATAAAATTCAGTTTTTCATACACAGCCGCAAAATGAATAGCCGTGTAATCGCTGCTGACCACCTTAACCCTTTTCACCGCGTCAATACTTTGCGGAGCCAGGGCATAATTATCGATAAAATCGCGTTGCGAAGCTATGAAACGGGCATTGACGGTATTTTCAAGTTGCTTTTTAAATTCCGAAAGGCCCTTATTGCTGCGTGGATTGATGGCAAAGACCGGAAAGCCAAGCTCACGCGAAAGTCCGTTGATATCGATCTGAGTGCCTTTTCTTTTGGCAATATCGAGCATCGTCAGTACTACGATCACCGGTTTTTTAATGTCAATGATCTGCGAGCAAAACAGCAGGTTGCGTTTCAGGTTAGAGGCATCTACCACCACTACCACCACGTCTATTTTCTGATGAGGGTCATCGTCAAACAGTACGTCGAAGGTGACAATTTCATCATCACTTTTCGGATACAGGCTATAGGTGCCCGGGAGGTCGATAATATTAACCGTGGTTTGAGAGGAGAGCACCGAGCGGCCAGTTTTTTTATCAACGGTGACACCGGGAAAATTACCCACTTTTTGGTTTAATCCTGTGAGCAAATTAAACAGAGACGATTTTCCGCTGTTCGGATTTCCTACAAGTGCTATGTTTTTGTTTCTGATCAAAGTCGGATTAAAAGGCGAAGATAGTCTGAATTGCACTTTATGCGGTTGTTATAAAAGGAAAATCGCATGATGGTCGCTGAAATACTGCTCACATATTGCGCCAAAAACATATTTTTGACCCATGCTTCAGATCAAATACAAAACCATCCATACTGAATTTGTACACCCATTTACCACGGCGCATGGACAAAAAACACATCAGCCGGCCCTGCTGATTGCCATCACCTTTAATGGGGTCACCGGCTTTGGCGAAGCCCCGGCTATTCATTATTATGATGTAACCGTAGAAGGCATGATAGAGGTACTGCTTTCAAAAATTGAGATCCTGCAGCGGTACTCCTTTACCGAGCCCGACCGCTTCTGGCATTTCTGTCATCATCTGTACGAAGGGCATTCCTTTTTGATTTGCGCGCTCGACATCGCTTACTGGGATCTGTATGCCAAAATGAAAAGAAGTAAAATGGCCGATCTTTTTCCGGCTGATTTTCTGGCCATCCAATCTGCCGGTCCGCTGCCCCCTACCGACTATACTATCGGCATAGACCATATTGATCAGATGCTGGAGGTGATGCAACAACATCCGATGCCGGTGTACAAAATAAAAGTAGGCAGTGCAGAAGATGCTGATAAACTCCGCACGATACGGCAACATACCGACGCCGTGATCAGGATAGATGCCAATGCCGCCTGGACCCTTGATCAGGCCGTGGAGCTGCTCCCCCTGCTTGAAACCTGTCATATCGAGCTAATAGAACAGCCTTTTGCAAAAGATCATTTTGCAGATACTCAAGTACTGGCCGGCAAAACGGATATTCCGGTCATTGCGGATGAAAGCTGCGTATCAGAGCATGATGTGGCCAAATGCGCCGGCATATTTGACGGTATCAATATTAAACTGACCAAATGCGGCGGTATCACACCGGCCATCCGCATGATTATGGAAGCGCGCAGGCTCAACCTGAAAGTGATGATGGGCTGTATGTGCGAAGCAGAAACCGGTACCTATGCCATGGCACAGTTTTTACCCTGGGTAGACTATGCCGACATGGACGGACCGCTTTTGCTCAAAACACCCCCGCTGCAACGTATTTCCTATGAGGGTGCCACGATCACGATCCGGTAAAACAGGAATATACCCTATAAAAGGTATTCCAACAGCGGATAGGCTCATTACCTTAGCACCTTATTTTAAGTGATATGAAGAAAATCATAACAGGGCTGATGGCTCTGTGCCTTTTCAACAGTGTATTTGCCAAAACAAAAAAGACAGACAGCCTTTTTCAGATCATTCAGCAAAACGGCAACGACACCGGTAATACCAGAGCTTATATTTTACTTTCTGAAATTTATCAGAATACCAATATCGATTCTGCAGAGCTGCTGGCGCAAAAAGGAATCGAACTGGCGCAACAAAGAAAGCAGGACCGCATGGAAGCTTTTGGGCATAATGCCATGGGGTATGTGAAATATTTTAAAGGCGACTATCAGGCATCGATCGCTTCTTTTCAGCATTATTATGAAGCTTCTGAACGCACCCATAATAAAATTGCGATGGCTTTTGCCCGTAATAATGAAGGCAATGTATATATCGAACTGGGTGATTATGTAACCGCCATCGACAAATACAAAGAAGCCCTGGAGATCAGAAAAGACGCCAACGACACGGTGGGCATTGCCATGAGTTATAATAATATGGGTTATATTTATAAAGACCTGGGCGACTATGAAAAAGCCATTTCTAATTTTTTATATGCCCTGCGCATTTATGAAAAAAAGGGCGACCGCAAATCAATTGGCATGACCTATAATTATATCGGTACGGTGTACTGGCGTAAAAAGGATTTTGCCCTTGCTCATCAGAACATCGATAAGGCCCTGAAAATTCATCAGGAACTGAATGACGATGGCAATACCGCCATTTGTCTGCATACCAAGGGAGCAGTGTATGGTGATGAAAAAAAATATGACAGCGCCCTGTATGTATTTGACAAGGCAAAAGCACTGTATGAAAAAAATACAGACCCGCGGCAACTGGCCCTGACCCATGCCGATATTGCCGAAATATTTGAACGGAAGCAAATGCATGACTCTGCTATTTATCATTTTCAGAAAGGCATCAGTTATAACAACAGCATTGGCAACAAACGCAGTCTGGCCTCTTTGTACAATGGTTTGGCCAGCGCGCTTATTCACACCGGTAAGCTCGCAAACGGCAAGCAATATCTCGACAGTGCCATGATGGTGATGGAGCAAACCCGTAAGAAAGAAGATTTTAAAAATTACTATAAAGTACTGAGCGACTACTACCGCGCTACCGGCGACAATGCCATGGCCCTCAAATGCCTCGACCTGCATACCACTTATAAAGACTCGCTGCTGAATGAAGAAAATCAGAAGGCCATTGCAGATATGCAAACCAAGTATGATGTAGAGAAAAAAGATCAGCAGATCAAACTGCAGAATTCGGAACTGCTGCGCAGAAATATCATGCTGGGCAGTTTGGGCGCCTTATCGCTGCTGCTGCTGATGCTCGGTATTTCGTATTACAACCGGCTGAAACTGAAACAGCAGACCCGGCTGCAGGAAGAGATCATGCGGCAACAGGATTTTGCCACCAAGGCAGTGATCGAAGCAGAAGAAAACGAACGGAAAAGAATCGGCAGCGACCTGCACGATGGTGTGGGGCAACTGATGAGTGCCGCCAAAATGAACCTTTCGGCTATCGAAGACCGCGTGACCTTTAAAACCGATCAGGACAAGCAGGCGTACGAAAAATCGATCGCGCTGGTAGATGAAGGATGCCGCGAAGTGAGAGCCGTGAGTCATAGTATTATGCCCAATGCCCTGCTGCGGGCGGGTTTGTCAAATGCCATCAAAGAATTTATTGAGAAGCTGGATAACCGCACCTTAAAAATAAATTTACATTCGGTAGGGCTCAATGAAAGACTCGATTCAAATGTAGAAACCGTGCTGTACAGAATTATTCAGGAATGTGTGAACAATGTGATCAAACATTCGGGAGCCAACTCCCTTGATATTTCTTTGATCAAAGATATGGATGGCATTTCGGCTACCATTGAAGACAACGGCAAAGGCTTTCATGTGGCTGAAACGCAAAAGGCAGATGGCATCGGGCTGAAGAATATTCAGACAAGGGTAAACTATCTCAAAGGAACTATTGATATTGACTCAGCACCCGGCAGAGGCACTTTGGTGGCCATTCATGTGCCGCTGGCTTAATTTATTTTTTGTTGAAGTAGAAGCGCAGTCCGCACTCAATACCCGCAGAATACAAATGTTCTCTGACGGGTGCATTTGACAGGAGTGTAAAATCGTACCTGAAAATGGGTTGCACAAAAATCATCATTTCTTCGTTAAGATCTGTTTGCAGGCCCAAAGCACCAAAACCATTGAAGTGTATATCAAGCATATCCGCATTTTTAAGCACTTCATTTTTTGTATCTAATTCAGTAATGGTTTTTAATTTATAATTTAAGGCATACGTTGTGGTAAGGCCAAGTTCTGCAAAGCAGGCTATCTTGCGCCGTAAAAAAACGTAGCGCACACCAGTGGGTACTTCTATAAACCGGATGCTGGCGTTATATTGCGCCTCGTAAGATAATGAGGGGTCATAAATCTTTACGCTTTTATAGCCGTTGCTTACATATCTGAGTCACGATTTGAAAAATAAATACCGGCTAATTTTGAAATTAACATTAATACCCCCTCGGAAGCCGACATCAGGCTTTTCAATCGAATCTCTGTACGCGGCCGAGGCTGACTTAACCGTATAATTTCTTGCATTTAACATTCTAAAGGTATAGCCATCATAGGAAATGCTGTTTTTATCGTTCAGTATCCTGTATGAATAGTCGATACCTGTGATTAAGTCGATGGTTACTTTTGACTGAGCGATCGCTGAAACAGGCAATAGGCCAATCAGAAGGATAAATAGTTGCTTCATAAATAGTATTCAGTAAAGATAATATCTTTTCAAAAATGAAGGATCGCATTTAACGAACATGGCACTGCCTTAAGAAAGAAGCATTTTTTTTAACCCAGACCTGAACAGCAGTCATAACAGCAACACGATATCGATATTAGTTGACAAACCAGTGAAAGGGCAACCTTAAGCCCTAAAATTCTGAAAAATCAGGACCCTGACAGTCTGCAGAAAATTCGGTAAATGCCGACATTTCAAATAAATGTTTGCACAAAAAAGCAAGATAAGTTAGCTGCAGGCTATATTTGAGTTCCGGAATTACCATACTTTCATCTAAAACATTTATCATGGCCACTTACAAAGCAAGCTCGCGCAACTCAAGAAATTTTGACCTTACCAAAGAGGAGATGCTGATGGGTGCACTCAACTATGCAAAGTGGTATTCATTCAAGGCTGATATTGAACTGGCAGATGGCAGTAACTATCAACTGGAGCCCACGGGATTCTGGGATTATAAAATTGAATTAAAAAAAGATGGCCACACCTTACTCAACTTCAAAATGGGCTGGAAAGGCATTGTGATCAAAACATTTTTTGGTGCAGAAGAAAAAGTATATTTGCTGAAACATAAAGGACTGCTGAGCAGCAATTACCTGCTGTTAGATACGACAGAGCAGGAGTTGGTGCAGATAGACACCGACTTTGTGTGGAGCAAACTTAAATTTGATTATACCCTTGATACCTCACCTGCCTTTGATGCCATTCAAAACAATGAGGTGCTGCTGCTTACTATGCTGCATTGCATTAATTATTATATGATGGTGGCGAGTGCCGCTGTCTAAATTGGTCGGACCGTTCAAACAACTGTTGAAAGTCAGGTCATAGTCAAAACCCGCCTGCAGCATGCAGGCAATATGCGGGTCTGTATACAATATTACCCCCAAAGTATGCATTTTTCAAAATAGCAATTTACCTTAGCAGACTCATGGCAAAATCTACTACCGAAACCCCTTTAATGCAGCAACACAATGCCATCAAGCGAAAGTATCCTGATGCCATCCTGCTGTTCAGGGTGGGTGATTTTTACGAAACTTTCGGACAGGATGCGGTGGTTACTGCCAAAGTGCTGGGCATTACACTTACCAAACGAAACAATGGAAATCCGGATGCTTCCGAGCTGGCAGGTTTTCCGCATCACGCCCTTGATACCTACCTGCATAAGCTGGTGAAAGCCGGTTACCGGGTGGCAGTCTGTGATCAGCTTGAAGATCCCAAACTGGCCAAAGGCATTGTAAAACGGGGCGTGACCGAACTGGTGACTCCGGGTACAGCCACCAACGATAAGCTGCTTGATAATAATACCAATAACTTTTTAGCCTCGGTTTATTTTTCGGAGGCCACCCATGGTATCGCCTTTGTAGATGTATCTACCGGAGAGTTTTTTTGCACCGAAGGCAATACTGAATACATCGATAAACTGTTGCAGAGTTTCCGGCCTTCAGAAATCATTTTTCAAAAGCAGAAGAAGCGTTTTTTTGAAGAAAATTTCGGTACCCGCTATTATACCTATCAGCTCGACGAATGGATCTATAGCGGGCAATATGCCAATGATACTTTGCTGCAGCACTTTCAAACCATTTCGCTCAAAGGCTTTGGCATCGACGATATTCCGCAGGCGATTATTGCCGCAGGCGCCATTATACATTACCTGAAAGATACAGAACATCAGCAGCTCGGACATATTACCTCTATAAAGCGTATCACCCGCAATGAATTTTTGTGGATGGATCGCTTTACGATACAGAATCTGGAACTACTTGACAGCAATCGTGAAAACGGCAATACCCTGCTGAAAGTGCTCGACAATACCGTATCGCCGATGGGCTCACGGATGATCAAGCGATGGCTGATGTTTCCGCTGCAGGACATCCGCAAAATAGAAGAGCGCTTTAACACCACCGAATTTTTTATCAAAGATCAGGATCTGAAAAACAGTCTGACTCAACTGATCAAACAGATAGGGGACATCGAACGTATCGTAGCCAAGATACCCCTGCGGAAAATTTCGCCCCGCGAAGTGCAGCAACTGGCCAAAGGATTACAGGCCATTGCTGAAGTGAAACAAAAAACCGGCAACTGCGCTGATGCCTGGATACTGAGGCTTTCGGAGCAACTGAATGCCTGCAGTCTAATCAGAGAAAAAATCTGCGGCACCCTGATCGAAAACCCGCCGGCGCTGGCCAACAAAGGCGGTTTAATTGCTGCACAGATCAGTGTAGAACTCGATGAGTTACGTATGATCTCTTCAAACAGTAAAGAATATCTGTTGCAGATACAACAGCGTGAAATTGAGATCACCGGTATACCGTCACTTAAAATTTCGTTCAACAATGTGTTCGGATATTATCTGGAAGTCACCAACACACATAAACACAAGGTGCCTGAAACGTGGATACGCAAGCAAACCCTGGCCAATGCCGAACGTTATATCACCCCTGAGCTGAAAGAATACGAACAAAAGATCATGGGAGCCGAAGAAAAAATTCTGGTGCTCGAAATGCAGATTTACGATGCCCTGCTGCTTGAGTTGCAGGAATATATTACGCCCATACAACTCAATGCCAGCCTGATTGCGCAGCTCGATTGTATCACTTGTTTTGCCGGCAATGCCCTGCAATATAAATACCGCAGGCCGGTGGTAAGCGCCGAGTACGACCTGCATATCGAAGAGGGGCGTCATCCGGTGATAGAGCGTAACCTGCCTATTGGCGAAGAGTATGTTTCTAACACCGTGATGCTCGATAAAGATGAGCAACAGATCATCATCATTACCGGTCCGAATATGAGTGGTAAAAGTGCCTTGCTGCGTCAAACCGTACTCATTACCTTAATGGCACATGCGGGTAGTTTTGTTCCGGCTAAACAAGCCCACATTGGTCTCAC
>JADYYU010000358.1 GCA_020853515.1 Chitinophagaceae bacterium
CAATGGTTAGATATGCCCACAGTGCTTTGTCCTGGCCGGGATTGACGTTCGAGGGCACGCCTGTGCAAATTAATCCTATGGTGTCTTTTTCGTTGTCACTGTTCAACTCATATATAAAAACTTTTTCCGCTTTGTACCCCATATCATAAAAGTTCAATTCTTCGATAATAGCAGTGTCCTCTCTACTTGTAAGCATGGCACTCGTATCTCTGTGCTCATCTTTGTATTTGCAAGTTGAGAAGCAAAATATTAATAGTAGATATGCCGGCACATGTTTAATAGTAGAGCAAGTGTTACGAGAAAAGTTCAGATTACAGGATGTCATGTGGATGCAGTTTTCCGAAGGTAGTGGTTTGAGCTAAAATTAAACAGTAAGAAAAGCCTGCCGGTCAATTTTTGGGATGAGCTTAACGTTTGTTGGTATCTGTTGAATTTGTATTTGGCTTGGGTGTTTTACGAAAAATCGATCACATAATAGATCAGGTAGTGAATAATCAGAAACAATGCCACGAAGGCAAGCGCCACAAAAATGATCACTTTGTTTTCTTTTATCATATACCAAATATATTTTTATTTTTTTTGAAAGTAAAACGGAATGCTGAAATATGACAATGAGATGACAATTTTTATGACCGTTATAATTTTACACATTATCTCTATTTCTGTCGAACTTTAATATTTTTTGATTTACTTAGCATACTCATCATGACAAAGCCGGCCAAAATAATATTTCACATCATCGGGTGTTTGCTGTTTCTGGCATTTCCTGTGCTGCTGGCTCCTCATCCGACACTTTCCTGGGAAGTGCTTGCTAATCCGTTTGTACAGCGCGATCTGATGAGTTATGCACTGGGGCTCTGTTTTTTTTATACCAGTTATTATTTTCTCATCCCGGCCTACTATTTTAAGAAGAATTACATAGCTTATTTTTTGTTTAATGTGCTGTTTATTTTTCTCATTGCTTTTTTGCCCCGAACACTGGTGAAGATCGATTCGCATGCAGACCTGCAGTTTGATAAGGTGCATCATCCGATGTATTATCTGTTTGAGATGAAGCATCACCTGATCCTGTTTTTTGGGATTCTCTTTGCTTCCCTTGCGCTGCGTATTAATGATAAACTCAAAAAGTCGCACCGTGAAAAACTGATCACCGAACTCAGTTACCTGAAGGCACAGATCAATCCACATTTTTTGTTCAATACACTCAACAGTATTTACTCACTGGCCATCGACAAATCAGAGCATACGGCCAAGGCGATCGTGACACTTTCAGGGATGATGCGTTATGCTATCAGTGATACCTCAGCTAAATTTGTTTCGCTTGAAAAGGAAATGGCGTACATCAATAATTATATCGAGCTGCAGAAGTTGCGGCTGGGCGATACAGCCATTATCAACTACACCTTTGACGGGGATATTTCTGAAAAGCAGATCGCGCCGCTGGTACTGATTCCTTTTATCGAAAACGCTTTTAAACACGGTGTGAATCCGGAAGAAACCTCGCAGATCGATATACAGCTCAGCGTGTCAGATATTAATTTATACCTGCATGTGTTTAACCTGAAAGTACCGCACAATATGCAGACCCAGTTGAAGACCGGATTTGGTCTCGAAAATGGACGCAGTCAGCTAAAACTTTTGTATCCGAATAAGCATTCTATTAAAATTGAAAATAAAAATCTTAGTTTTACAGTATCCATCAAAATTAATTTATCATGATAAAAGCAATTGCCATTGATGACGAACCACCTGCACTCAAAATCATCGAATCATTTTGCAGTCAGAACGAACATATACAGCTTGAAAAGACATTTTCGAAGCCAAACGATGCATTAAAATATATCAATAATTATCCGGTCGATCTTATTTTTCTGGATATTCAAATGCCCTCCGTTTCCGGTATCGATTTTTATAAAAGTCTCGAAACGGACGCGATGGTAATTTTTACCACTGCCTATAGTGAGTACGCTGTGGAGGGCTTTAACCTGAATGCGGTCGACTTTCTGCTAAAACCTTTTACGCAGGAGCGTTTTAATCAGGCCATCGCCAAGGCGGCCGATTATCATACGCATATCACCAACGACGATAAAACCCGTCAGCAATTTCTTTTTATCAGAGCTGATTACAGCCTGATCAAAATCAATATCAATGATATTATTTATTTGGAAGGTCTGAACGACTATGTGAAATTTCACCTCGAAAATCAAAAACCGATCATTGCCCGTATGACCCTCAAAATGCTCGTAGATCGTTTGCCTTCGGCTGAATTTGTAAGGGCGCACCGATCGTATATTGTACCGATAAAGAAAATTATATATATCCGAAACCGCATCATTCACATCAGCGAAAACGACAAGGATATTGAAATTCCGATCGGTAAAAGCTATGAAGATGAAGTGCTGAGTGTGTGTAAGCCCAATTAGCGTGCTTCTTTGAAGGCGGTTTAGCCATAGCGCCGACATTTATGTCAATACAGAAAAGACCACAACATTTAATGTGTTAATCTAAAATTATTCATTTAATAATAGATAAACTTCTATTTTTAAAAAAAAATTTATTAAATGAAGAACACCCTGAAATCATTGCTTTTTCTGTTAGCCAGTGCAAATTTAACTGCATTTGCCCAGCAATTTAACGGCTACACACTTACCAGTATCATCAATGGAAGCACCGCTACTTTGCTCGATACCAATC
>JADYYU010000359.1 GCA_020853515.1 Chitinophagaceae bacterium
ATCAGCCGCGAACATATTCTCAAAATGGTATGGGGTTACAATGTTTTTCCCACCACGCGCACCATTGATAACTTCATCATGACCTATCGTAAATACTTCGAACCCGATCCGCGTAATCCGGTGTACTTTATGAGTGTGAGAGGTGTGGGTTACAAATTTGTGATTTAAGCACTTGCATTCGTGAGTCAGGAGGATATTCCTGCGGTTAATTCTGCCAGATCATCATAATGGGTATCATCGGCCTGCTGCTTTTCAAACAATAATAAACTGATCAGAAAAATACAAAAAACGGTGATCGATTGTATTTCCAGCGCGTCATCTGTCAGACAGCAGATCAGCAACAGCCCTACCGACCAAAGACCCAACGCGTTGGATGTCCGTTGAAAGTGCCGCAGACTTACCCAAAAAATAAGCAGCAAACTGAGTACACCCGCCACGCCCAGATCGAGCCACAGGTGCAGGATCTGATTGTGGGTATGCATCTGATTTTTAACCAGATCGCTATAATGTCCTTCTCTAAACTGATTGAGCAAAAGCTCATTGGCATTACCTGTGCCATATCCGGTAAGCCATCGGTCCCTGATGAGCTGCCATTCGAGTTTCCAGGCAACTAACCTGCTACCGGTTGAATTGTCGAATGTGATCGTTGAGTCAAGGGCTGAAAAGTTATGCCGCGTTTCTGTAACCCGCTTCTGGATAGTAGGAATAGCCGTAAAAGCATACACAGACAGCATTAGAATTCCCACATAAAGCAAGTATCGGAACGCTGCCTGTTTTAAGTGTGCCAATAATTGCCATACCAACCAGCCACCAAACAGCAACAGTATAATGAGGGCTGTTTTGGAAACTAAAATTAATAAGATCCCTGCGAAAAATAAGATCAGCATCATTGCGATCGCTTTGTGACCGACAGTCAGCGATCTGTTCTCTTTTAAATAAAGCGATAAATAAATGAGGTCCATCACAAAGAAATTGGAGTAATATCCGGGATGCATCATTGCGAATGAAAAGTACATGCGGTCGAACAGCATCGTCCATTGATAAGCCGTATAAAAATTAATTCTGTAAGCTACTATACAATATATGGCCGACAAAAAGCACGACAGACAGAATAGTGCGAAAAGGATGGTCTTATTTTTTTTATTTAAATAATTTTCTGTGGAAAAAATCAGCGGAAGCACTATAAATGAGAGTTTCACTTCAATCGATTGCCACGCATCAGACCAATGATCTCTTGCCGGCAAATAAAGAACATGCAACAATACAAAGGCCCAGAAGGGCAATATGAGTTTCCAGTGAGGTCTGAGTGCTGTGACTTTATGCAGCAGACTTTTGTCGGCCAGCCAAAAAATAAAAAGCAGCACTACAAAGGCCGCATTGATGCGCTCACTCCAGGGAAATGAAACAGCCAGCAGTGATACCAATACCATCCAACAATCAGCCCGCTTAATAGGGAAGCTTTTAAACATCAGGAAACGAAGATATAAAAAAAAGTATATGCTATCTTTGTAATTATGCTGATGATGATACATCCAAAAAATCCGGACGAACGGAAAATAAAACAGGTGGTTGCCTTGTTGAAGAAGGGGGGGGTTATCATTTATCCTACAGATACGGTATACGGGATCGGGTGTGATATTGAGCATCCCGAAGCGATCGAACGCATTTGCAAAATCAAAAATGTGAATCCTCAAAAAGCACAGCTTTCGTTTTTATGTTCTGACCTCAGTCATCTGAGTGAATACACCAAAGCCATTGACACCCCTTTGTACCGCTTTTTAAAGCAATATTTACCGGGTCCATATACCTTTATACTGGAAGCCAGCAAAAAAGTGCCAAAACTATTGCGCACTAAACGCGATACGGTAGGTATTCGGGTGCCCGACAATAAAATATGCAAAGCCTTGCTGACCGAACTTGGCAATCCTGTTTTAAGTACTTCACTCCCTTTGAACGAATTCGGGGACATTTATACCGATGCCGAGGAAATTTACAGTCAATTTGAAAAGGTTGTGGATATTGTGATTGACGGAGGCACAGGAAATGCCTTGCCCTCTACAATCGTTGACTGCACCACATCTTCACCGGAAATTATCCGTCAGGGGGCCGGCGAAATGGAACTGTAAAAAATCAATTTTAGATCCAATACAATAAAAAATGCAGAGTATTTTCATAATATTGATTGTTTTTCATTATTTTGTACCCCAAATACAGATTATTCATGAATAAAATCGCTCTGGTATTCCTTTTATTAACAGGTTTTACACTTTCGTCTTCCGCACAATTCTTTTCTCACCCTAAGTGGGATTATTTGTGGGATCAAAAAGCCCATGAAAAGGGACAAATCCACTTTTCGTACGGATATGGACAGCCGCGGCTTGATGCCAAATTATTTGATTATCAGAAAGATTCTATTGACTTCCGTGTAGTTGGTATCGGGCCCTTTTTCTGGAAGGCTGAGTATGGCCTGTCGCGCAAACTGAGTGTGATGTTATCTGCCAGCTATATATTATATAAGTCAGAATGGAAAAGAATGCGTCCTGACCCATTTTATACCTTTGACCTTCCATTTGCTTATGGTACTACATTACATGATATCAGTGCCAACTTAAGGTTTAACTACCATTTGTTTGTAAACAAGGAATTTGATGTTTATCTTGGTGGTGGTGTGGGTTATAATTATTTTATAAATAAAGATTTTACAGATTATTCGCCTGACGATACCCTCTTTAAATCGCAGTTCAAACTACCTTATCCGGTATCGTACGAAATGTCTTTTGGGGTGCGTTATTTCTTCCTCACCAGAACGGCGATCTATCTGGAAGCGGGTATTGGCAAGTCTTTGCTGCAGGGCGGATTTGTATTTAAATTCAGACACAGAAAAAGATTATAATTTTCTACCTTTGCAAAAATTATTAATAAACATATTTATTTAAAGTATACTTTATGTACGAAGCAGGAAACTTTATAGGTTATTGGGGATGTATTATTTATTTGATCGTGATGGCAATCGGATTACTGTTCGTGATGAACAGATATCTGAAAGATGATTGATTTCAACATTTTTTTATAAAATGAACACCGAAATTTCCTCTATTCGTCAGGAATATTTAATGACATCGCTCAGTGAAACAGACATGGATCAGGATCCTGTCGTGCAGTTTCAGCATTGGTTTGAGCAAGCCCTCCATTCATCAATTGATGATGTAAACGCCATGACCTTAAGCACGGCTGATATGCAGGGTATTCCCTCTTCAAGAATTGTTTTGCTAAAAGGAATACAGCAAGGACAATTTGTTTTTTACACCAACTATCAAAGCCGGAAGGGGCGCGAACTGGAATCAAATCCGCAGGTCTCCCTTAATTTTTACTGGAAAGAACTACAGCGACAGGTACGAATAGCCGGCCCTGTCAGCAAAACATCTGCAGAAGATTCAGAGGAGTATTTTGCCTCCAGGCCTCTTGAAAGCCAGTTGGGCGCCTGGGCTTCACATCAGAGTGAAATATTAGACAGCCGCGCAATGCTTGAAGCCAGATTTGAGGAAATTAAACAGAAATATCGGGATTTGCCTGTACCAAAACCGCCTCATTGGGGTGGATTTGCAGTGGATCCTGTTTATATTGAATTCTGGCAGGGACGCGCAAACCGGCTGCACGACCGCATTTGCTACCAAAAACAAGCGGCCAGTCAATGGCTGAGGCAGCGCCTGAACCCTTGATAAGTGTGCATTAACAAATTTAATTTATGAACAATTGATAACAATTTGGTGGAAAAGAAAAAATTGTTATCTTTGCACTCCTAAAAAAAATAATCATGTTTGGTATTCTCGATATAGCAGGTCAGCAATTTAAAGCAAAGCAAAACGATACATTATTTGTACACCGCCTTCAAGGCAATGTAGGTGATGTGGTTGATGCAAAAGTATTAATGACATCCAATGATGGAAGCATCACTATGAACGGCACTGCAAAGGCTGAAATTTTGAAACATCTGCAGGGAGACAAAGTGATCACATTTCACAAAAAAAGAAGAAAAGGTTATACCAAAAAAATTGGTCATCGTGATGCACTGACTCAGGTAAAAATTACTTCTTTAGCATAAATCAATTCATAATCAAAGCAATTTTTTAAAAAAAAATTTAATCATGGCACATAAAAAAGGTGAAGGTAGTGTAAAGAACGGAAGAGACTCTCATGCGAAAAGACTGGGAGTGAAATTATTTGGTGGACAGGCCGCAATATCAGGAAACATCATCGTTAGACAGCGTGGCACTGTGTATCATCCAGGTACAAATGTTGGTATAGGAAAAGACTTTACATTGTTTGCCCTTGAGGACGGAACAGTAACATTCAGAAAGACAAAACAAAAAACAATCGTATCAATATTATAATAATAAATAATTATTATATATATTTGTCTTCATAAAGTTCTTTTATTTACTAATCCTTAAAATTCAAAACAAAATGGCAACAGCTAAAAAAGCAGCTCCTAAGAAAGCAGCAGCTAAAAAAGCAGCTCCAAAAAAAGCAGCAGCTCCAAAAAAAGCAGCACCCAAAAAAGCAGCAGCTCCCAAGAAAGCCGTTAAGCCCGCAGCAAGGCCTGTAGCTAAACCGGCAGCTAAAAAAGCGGCCGCCAAAAAATCCCGCAAACCGGCCCCCAAGCCCGTAGCACCGGCAGTTCAACCAGAAATGCCAATAATAGAA
>JADYYU010000360.1 GCA_020853515.1 Chitinophagaceae bacterium
ATGAAAATCTTCGAAAAAGCTCTGCCAAGCAAATGCAGGTAGAAGCTGTATAACTTTAGCAAAAAGTACAATAAAAAAAGACCGGATCACCGGTCTTTTTTTATATAACTGATTCGGATCTTGAAAGCAGGCATCTATAAAGAGCAACAAATTTGTATGCATTGCTGTACATTTGATGCCGGCCATTTAAATGAACGCCAATGAAACCTCTCAACATCATTGCATACGCTTATAGTCTTGTGTTCTGCGTCACAGCTTCTGCCGCCAAGGCGCAATCGCACAGATCCCCTTTTCGCATCATAGGATACTACTGCGGCCCCACTTCAACGGTCGACAGTTTTGAAACAGAAAAATTAACCCATCTTATCTTCTGTTTTTGCAATTTAAAACAAAACCAATTGCATATCAACAATGCCACCGATACTGCGACCCTGAAAAAAATGGTGGCCTTGAAAAAGCAACATCCCCAACTCAAGGTGATGTTGTCGCTGGGTGGCTGGGGCGGTTGCGAAACCTGCTCTGATGTGTTTAATACCCGGCAGGGCAGGGAGGAATTTGCGGCTTCTGTAAAAGAGATCACTGCCTATTTTCACACCGACGGCATCGATCTTGATTGGGAATACCCCGCCATCAAAGGATTTCCGGGTCACCGCTTCCGCCCAGCAGACAAAAAAAACTTCACATTGTTGTTGAAGGAACTCAGAAGAATAAACGGCGAAGCATTTGAGATCAGCTTTGCTGCCGGCGGATTCAGTGCGTATATTTTTTCAGCCGTGGAATGGAGCAGCATTCTGCCTTATGTAAATTTCATCAATATTATGAGTTATGACCTGGTACATGGCTTTAGCACAAAAAGCGGACATCATACCCCTTTGTACAGTACGAAACAGCAGTTAGAATCTACCGACCATGCCGTACAGATGTTGCTCGACAAAAATGTTCCGGCCGAAAAGCTCGTGATCGGTGCTGCCTTTTATGGCCGTTTATTTCAGATCAGTGCAGGACACAAGACCGCGCTCTATGCACCTTGTAAATTTTCACATGCCTTTTCTGCAAAAAATTTTACAGACACCATTTCCGCGAAAAATGGTTTCACAATTTATTGGGATGACGAAGCGAAAGCACCCTATGCCATCAACGAAAAAAGGAAATTGCTGGCAACCTACGATGATGAAAGGTCTGTGGCTCTCAAAACCAAATACGCAGTCAACAACAATTTAGGTGGTGTGATGTTTTGGCAAATGATAGATGATAAATTCCACGACGGATTGCTGGATGTGATTTACAAAAACAAATCATTGCCTGTCCGAATTGGCAACTAAAAATTGTCACGACATTTCACAAGTCAAGCAGGTATCAAAAAACTTTAGCGGGCCGCAACCAGTCTTTTATTGGAAGACGGATAACAAAAATCTCTTTGAACATATTTGTCAACGGATGAGTGGCTCTGTAAAATTTGTCGGACAGAACGATCATAAACCGTTGCCGGAGCCTAATTTAGCAGCAGAAAAAAGACAAAATCTGTACAACCCTTTTTAAAGCCCCTTACCTGTCATGAAAATACTAAAATATACTGTCCTTACTTTGATGGTCCTTATGCACCACAATGCAGACGCCCAAAGCATACGTCAGCATACATCGAATATCAATGCCTGGTTTATGTATTTCGGTGATCATAAATTCAATGAGAAATTTGGCATACACCTCGAAGCACAGGTACGACGCAACGACGGCATCGCCAACTGGCAACAATTATTACTGCGCACCGGCATTAATTATCATATCAGTCAACAGGTATTTTTTACCTTCGGCTATTGCTTTGTTGAAACCTATCCTTACGGCAACTTCCCGGTGAAAGTGAGCTACCCCGAACATCGCTTATGGGAACAGATACAAATTAAAAATCAACTGGGCCGATTTGAACTGGTAAACCGCTTCAGATTCGAACAACGTTTTTCAAACCTGCCGGTCGCCAATACAACGACTACCCTGTATGAACCGGGTGAGGCCGTGTATACCAACCTTTTCCGATTATTGAACCGGGTATCGGTACCGTTAAAAGGGAAAACAATACAGGACAAATCATGGTATCTTTCCGCGTATGACGAAATCATGGTAAATGCCGGCAAAAAGGTCGCTACCAACCTGCTCGATCAAAACCGCGTTTACATCGCCATCGGATACAAAATACCGGTTGTAGGCAGACTGGAAGCGGGATATTTGGAGCAAACGGTTATAAAGGGTGACGGACTTAAAATAGAAAATAATCACACCTTTCAGCTAGGACTTGCATCAACCCTTGATTTTATGAAAAAAAAGAAAAGATAAGCACCCCTGCTAAAATCACAAAAACAGTTTGACCTTGCAAATACATTGCATGAAATAGAGCAATATGTGCCCACTCAGAAGACGCTGAAAGATTTTGTGTATCCCCATACCCTGCATGCATTTCAGGATGTAAAATTTTATGATGGCATCTTCCGGGTGTCCCGTATTTTTGGGTATAAAGTGACCTTGCAATTGCAGGATTTTCGCACGCTTTTTAAGCTGGGTAGAATCACGGAATCGGTGATTGACTGTGTGATCGAAGTTAAAAAAGGTGGTGAAGAACTTGAATGATGAGCCAGCCCTGTGTTGACAAGCGGCCTGCAGATGGATTTCTGACCAGTATCCGCATCATGGATCAGAATAACTCAGTTAGCTTTATTCAAATGAAGAAGGCGTGGCAGATGATGCAAAATAGGGACCTGCAAATTGAAGATCTGCTGAAGATGCGGGTAGGTGATGAAAGATATTAAGAGTAATCTCTATTTGATCTTTGCTACAGTCACTGTGGATGGAGCAGACTGTTAGCCGCCATCATAATTTCCATTACATCCTGAAAATAGTATTACTGCGTTCAATTGCCTCTTTAAAATTTTCCGTGATATTACTCTGCCCAATCTCTGACAATAATCCTGCCCCTTTCAATTCAAACATTACCTGCACACTATTGGCTTCAGATAAAATTACGGTAGTGCCTCTTTGCTTTGCATCCTTAAATACTTCTTCTATTGTTCGTATTCCGGTAGCATCAATAAATGGCACCTGCCTCATTCTAATAATAAGAACTTTAGCCGGCTTCTCAATGAACTTCATGGCATCTTTAAACTTATAGGCAGCACCAAAGAATAAAGGGCCGGTAATTTCGAAAACATCAACGTCACTAAGAATTGAATAATTGTCAATTTCATCTTTATCTCTGTCCTTATTATCATTTGACAATAAGCTTACTTTACTATACTCTGTCATTTTATGCATAAATAGAAACACAGCCAACACCATTCCAATTTCGATTGCTACAGTCAGGTCAACAAAAACAGTTAAAAAAAAAGTGACAAGTAACACTGCAACATCGCTTCGTGGCCCTCTCATTACCGCCACAAAACTTTTCCACTCGCTCATATTGTAAGCAACCACTACTAATATACCAGCTAATGTTGCCATCGGTATTAAAGCAGCCCATTTTCCTAAAAATACCATGATAACGAGCAATGTAATCGCATGTACTATCCCTGCAACAGGCGTGCGCCCGCCATTCTTAACATTGGTTGCTGTTCTTGCAATTGCACCGGTTGCAGGAATTCCTCCAAAAAGCGAAGAAAATATATTTGCTGTTCCCTGAGCAATTAACTCCATATTGGATTTATGATTTCCGCCAATCATTCCATCAGAAACCCCTGCAGACAATAGAGATTCAATACCTCCCAGCAAAGCAATAGTAAAAGCAGGTTGAATTAAACTTTTGATGGTAGAAAAATCCAGATGTGGGATTGCCGGAAATGGCAAGGATGAAGGAATACTTCCAAACCGGTTCCCTATTGTATCAATTGGGAGATGCAGCACTTGCATCAATCCGGTAGTTGCCAAAATAGCAATAAGCGAACCCGGTATTCTATGTGTGACTTTGGGCCAAAGAAAAATTATTATTACCGTCCCGGCCGCAATAAAAACAGCATAAAGATTTACAGATTTGAAATACTCAAAATAACTTTCCCACTTTTTTAAAAAATCGGCCGGAACAACACCCATATTCAAACCAAAAAAATCTTTGATTTGAGACGAAAATATGATCAACGCAATGCCACTTGTAAATCCAATTATTAAGGGATGAGGAATAAATTTTATTACAGCACCCAGTCTTACTAATCCCATTATGATAAGCATTACACCAGCCATAAATGTCGCAATAATCAATCCATTTACTCCATGTATTTGCACTATCCCATATACAATTACAATGAATGCACCTGTTGGTCCACCAATTTGAACCCGACTACCACCCATTGCTGAAATAATAAATCCAGCGATAACAGCTGTATATAAACCCATTTCCGGAGAAACGCCTGAAGCAATTGCAAACGCAATTGCCAAGGGAAGTGCAACAACCCCAACAATTATACCAGCCATAACATCCTTACCAAATTGTTTGCGGCTATATTTCTGTAAACTATCAAGTATTTTTGGTCTAAACATTGCTTACTATTTATTTTTTAGGGCGAATCACCAACAGATACATTTTACACAAACGGCTCTGTGATAATTGTTTACCAGTCATTTTTCAGGTTCAAAATATTAATCGCATTGTTTTCAATTTAACTTAATAATTAATCTGCAAGTGGCGAAATGATATCACCTTTTACTTTTTTTTATTACATGCTACTTAGTATTAATAAATCATTTGTTTTGCAACTTCTGTAAAGACATCTGATAAAATTAAA
>JADYYU010000361.1 GCA_020853515.1 Chitinophagaceae bacterium
TCTCTGAAACCAAATTACCGCTATGCCATTTATGCTACTTATGTGGTGATCACATTAGCGTGGCTCTCTATGTTTCTGTTGTTTCCGATGCTGCGTAGTGCAGAGATCAGTAAGGTGCTTCGCAATTTTATCATCAGTTTTGCAATGGGCATACTTATTACCAAACTGATCATTACCATCATACTCCTGATCGACGATCTGCGCAGGGTGGTTTTTCACGTAATGGCACTTATTTATGGCAACGGACATACACCGCAAATGGTACAAAACGGCATGAGCCGATCGCAGTTCATCAATTCAATGGCACTCGTTGTAGGGGGTACCTTGTTTGGCACGATGCTGTATGGCATGACGAACCGCTACAACTATACCGTCAAAAAGATCAAACTGAGTTTTAGCAAATTGCCGTCAGCCTTTAAAGGACTTAAAATATTGCAGATCTCCGACATTCATTCCGGTAGTTTTACCAACAGAGCCGCCGTACAGCGGGGTGTAGATCTGATCAATGCCCAAAAAGCAGATGTCATTTTCTTTACCGGTGATCTGGTCAATAATCAAAGCGATGAGATGCTTGAATATATGGAAGTATTCAAACAACTGACAGCGCCATTAGGTGTCTTTTCTATTTTAGGAAATCATGATTATGGTGATTATGTGCAATGGGACAGCGAAAAAGCCAAGAGCGATAACCTGGAGCAACTCATAAAAATTCATGCTGCTTTAGGATGGCGATTACTGATGGATGAAAATATTGCCCTCGAAAAAAATGGTCAGCAGATCGGTGTGATCGGTGTGCAGAATACCAGTTTCAAAAATCGCTTTCACACCTACGGCAATATGAAAAAAGCGTATGCCGGTAGTGAGACAATGCCATTTAAAATTTTGTTGAGTCATGATCCTTCACATTGGGACGGTGAAATCAATACAATGTATAAAGATGTAGATCTTACTTTAAGCGGTCATACCCATGGTTTTCAGTTTGGAGTAGAAATCCCCTGGTTGAAATGGAGTCCGGTGCAATATATTTACAAACAGTGGGCGGGGCTGTATCAGCAGGGTGAACAGTACTTGTACATTAACAGGGGCTTTGGTTTCTTAGGCTATCCCGGCCGTGTTGGCATTCTGCCGGAAATTACGGTGATTGAATTAACGTAAATTATTCGGCGTTAAAGTTTGCCACTTTTTGCATCACTTCTTCTTCCAGTAAATTTTTATAATCAATACATTGCTGTTGAATGGCAGCATCTGCAGTGCCCAGAATCTGCAGGGCCAGAATAGCGGCATTTTTACTGGCATTGAGAGCCACTGTGGCAACGGGCACCCCATTAGGCATCTGCAAAATAGAAAGGATGGAATCCCAGCCATCGATTGAATTACTTGATTTTACCGGCACCCCAATCACAGGCAAAGGTGTAATGCTGGCCACCATACCCGGCAAATGGGCTGCCCCACCCGCTCCGGCTATGATCACCCTGATTCCTTTTGTATGTGCTTCGGTGGCATATTGCATCATGCGTCGTGGAGTGCGGTGCGCAGATACGATGGTACATTCATATGGAATTTGCTGAGCTTTCAGAAAATCAGCAGCGTCTTTCATCACTTTCCAGTCGCTGTCGCTACCCATAATAATACCAACTAATGGCTCTTTACCTGTAATGTTTGTCGTACCCATAGTGCGGTGTTTTTAGCTTCGTTTAAATCTTGATTGGTAACAGTCACATGTCCCATTTTTCGAAAGGGCTTGGTTTTCTTTTTGCCGTAAATATGTACAGAGACTCCTTCCTGCGCCATGCATGGCTCAATCCCTTCGTATCGCACATCTCCGCTAAATCCTTCAGCTCCGAGCAAATTAACCATGGCAGATGGCAAGATCAGACTGGTACTGCCTAAGGGTAAATTCAGAATGCCCCGGATATGTTGCTCATACTGTGAAGTATAAGCACTTTCAATGGTTTGGTGACCACTGTTATGCGGACGGGGTGCTACTTCGTTGATCCATATTTTTTTATCCTGATCGATCAGAAATTCCACTGCCAGCAAACCGCAAATTTGCAGTTTACCGATCAGTGACTCAGCCATGTCTTTGGCCTGCGTGATCAGGTTTTCTTCCAGCGGAGCCGGATATAACAGCAGGTCGAGCATATTGGCTTCTTCATGAAAATCCATCAGTACGGCATCAAATGTGCTGACCTCGCCGGCTGCATTGCGTGCTGCGATTACGGCAATTTCATGATACAAAGTTACTTTGTCTTCTACCAGCGACGGTACGTCAAATAATTTGTGCAGATCATTTTCATCTTTGATGATGTTGACCCCACGTCCATCATAGCCTGCCTTACGTGTTTTTTGTACAAAAGGAATGCGAATGGTTTCGTTGGCAATGGCATCCAGCACTTGCTGCTTGTTTTCAAACAATACAAAATCGGCTGTTGGCAGTTCGTTGACTTTAAAGAACATCTTCTGAAGGCCTTTGTCCTGAATGGTTTCGAGCGAGGACGGTTTGGGATGTACAGTGACACCTTCGCTTTCGAGTTTTTTCAGGGCTTCCACATTCACATTTTCAATTTCGATGGTCAGCACGTCACAGTTTTTGCCAAAGTTGTACACGGTATCAAAGTCCTGCAGGCTGCCCAGTACAAATTCGTTGCAGGTAAAGCGCGAAGCAGCTTCATGATCCGGATCCAGCACTTTGGTATAGATATCCCAAACATTGGTGCATTGCAGCAGCATTTTACCTAGCTGTCCGCCCCCGACTATGCCTAATTTTTTTTTGCCTGAAAAAAAAGTTGTCTCGTTCATATGTTGGCGCAAAGATAATTTTCAATGTGCATAGTTGTTAGCTTTTGTAATTTATTTCTGCCAGACAGGCTGCAGGTTTTGAAAATGAAGCAGCCTGTTCAGTTCAGATGGTTTTTAATTTCCGACATGCTTCGCATCGCTCAGAATATTACTCACGGTCCATTGTAAATGCTGCTCAAAAGCGGCCTAACGAACGGGACAATTTTCGACCGCACAAATGCTGCATTGTGAATATAGACAGCCATCAATATGAATAAAAAACTCAACCTTATCGTCAAAATGTTTTTGCAGCATAGCCGTCAGCGAATCCAGTATGACATGTGCCTCATTTACATTAATATAATAAGGCACGGTCAGATGACAATCGATATGATAAAAGCCGGCATAGTTGATCACCCGCATGTTGTGAATATCGATCCAGTGAGGATTGCGATTTTCATTCAGCACCGTCACGATCTCGCTGATGATCAGCTCGTCGCTTTCATCCATGATACCACTCACAGCCCGGCGAATGATTTTATAACCGGTGATGATGATGATGACCGCAAAAATGAGTGCGGCGACACTGTCTATCCACTTCAGACCAGTGATCATCAGCATAATGATACCTGCCAGCAACCCAATGGTAGAATAGGTATCTGACTTCAGGTGCGATCCGCTTGCGATCAGGATGGGAGATTTTTCTTTGGTGCCCTTCTGTACACAATAATACCCCACCGCATAATTGACAACAGCCGTAATAGCGATGAGTATAATACCATAATCGAGTTTTTGGAGGTCGTGGGGATGATACAGATTATTGATGGCCTCATAAATAATGATCAGGCCGGCTACAGAGATCAGAGTACCTTCGATGGCAGACGATAAAAATTCAACTTTGCCATGTCCATAAGGATGCTCTTTGTCTTTAGGCTTGGCCGACAAAATAATACTGTATAAACCAATGAAACCTGCCACTACATTCACAATACTCTCTAACGCATCGGTGAGGATAGCTACTGAATGGGTCAAATACCAGGCAATGATCTTAATGATAAAGAGGGCAACCGAAACGATCACCAGCAGCTTTTGAACCCGGATTGAATTACGTTTCATTTATTTTACATTACCCATTAATTTTCGCACAAAAGGCGAGATCACAATCAGCAGCGCACCCGCAATAAGTGCGTAGATAGCCAGTTGCTGATACCCGGAAGTGTACAATGCCAGCTTGGTCAGTGCAGAAGCATTTTCATCGGCACTCGCCATGCCGGCCCCTAAAATACCCGCCACATATTGTCCGTAGGCACTGGCCAAAAACCACATCCCCATCATTACACCACTCAGGCGGACAGGTGAGAGTTTGGTCATGATAGACAAGCCGATCGGCGAAAGACATAATTCACCGAAAGTTATGATCAGCCAACCAAACGTAAACACATTGAGCGAGGTAACTCCATTGACATCGGCAAAGAATTTAGTATAA
>JADYYU010000362.1 GCA_020853515.1 Chitinophagaceae bacterium
AGTTTTTTAAAATATCCAAAGCGTTTTCTGATCACATCCAGTGAATGGATCCTTTTGGTATTGAGGGTTTCTTCAACCTTCTGCTGTATACCCCGCCCATTATCCTGTACTACAATAAATATCAATCCGGCCTCTTTACGGATATCGATACTGATCAGTCCGGGCTTGTCGAATAAATTAAATAAACCGTGCTTGATTGAATTTTCTACAATAGGCTGAATAGATAAGGGCGGCAGAAATATATCATCACTGTCAATATCATCCTGTACGTGCACATTAAAGTCGAATAGCTGTTTAAATCGGAGTTTTTCAATTTCAAGATACTTTTTTGCAATGTCTATTTCGCGGCTCAAACTAACTTTTTCTTTGATCCCGTTCTTCATATTAAGCCTGATGAGAGATGAAAGTAGCAACAGGTATTTTTCTGCGATCACATTTTTATTTTCCCTTATCAGCACCTGCAAACTAGATAGCGTATTAAATATAAAATGCGGATTGAGCACCGAATTCAAAGATTTATATTCTGCTGTTAAAGCCTTTTGTTCAAGGGTGCTCAGCTTTTTGTTTGTTTTGACGATCTGATAAAAAATTACAAAAGAGATAAGCAGAAGCAACAGGAAAAAGAGCACAATGATCTCAGGACGTTTATAGTAAGGCTTGGTAATATGAAAAGATGCCAGCCGGGTGATTTCATTAAATTCATTTCTGATCAAAAAAGCATATTGTCCTGCTGAAATGTTGTAGATGTCGATCACATCTGTTTTGAAAGGGCTCCAAAGGGTATCGTGCGCATTATCATTTACAACGCTGTAATAGTATTCAGGATTTGACAATTCAAAAAAGAGTGTTTTTAAGTGAATCGAAAGACTGGATGCTTCCGATTCTGGAGCAACGATCGTCGTTTGGAACGGGATCTGCTTATTATTCAAAAAAACGTGTTGTATGCTGATCTGATTGCGAACAGTGGCCGACTCAAGCAAGCTGTCTGAAAAATCAAATAAATTATGATCATAAAAAATATAGCAACGTTTATTTGAAAACAGCAGAAAGTCTGCATTTTGCGGTATCAGATCTTTACGGATGATCTGTGAACTGATACTAAGGCCTGATTGGCCGTCAGCGTTGATTTTTAACAAAAAACTGTTTTTATCAGAAACATACACATATACATCGTCTGCAAGTTGTTTCATTGTGAGTATTTCTGTCCGGTAAAACAGCAGACTGTCAGTGTTGAGATCTACCAGTTTTAACTCACTTTGATGGGTGATACCGATGATAAACCGGTTCCAGACAAAAAATGACCTTAACCCGTTGACATGCCTGCTGCGGACTGCCACAGAATTTGTATCCACCAGCCGAAATACACTATCGATAGTGGAATAGTATGCATCCCGGTCGTTGATGGCAATGTCAAACACCCGGTCGTTTTGATGAGAATACCGGTGAATACTTTCAAAATCGGCATTAAATAAATTGACATAATATCCATGGTTGAGTAAGATCTGCCGGTCGTTCGACAGCGCTTTTTTATGCAGGATAGGACTGTAAATGCTTTTAAAAAACTGTCCGTTTAGCAGCACGAGTGAGTCAACCAGGACATACATATTTTGACGGAAATTCAGCATTCTCGCCCGGCCTCTGCTTTGCTGTAAATAGGCATTTTTGATCGGAGAGGTCTGGTAATTGCCGGCATTGATTTTAATAATATTGTTTTTAAAGTCCTGCACATACACAAACTGACTGGCCTCGGTAGCATTGAGTATTTGTGTATTGTATATATTACTGGCAAATTTGATACGCTGATAGTCTTTCGGTATCTGAAATATACCATTGGTTAAACTACTTACCCAGATACTGCCTGTTACATCTTCGGTAATTGAACTGATAATGATATTCTTAAATTCATGCAGCATTTGATAGGGAGCTGTGGTGTCGGTGATGTACAGTACGTTGTCTGTACCGATATAATAAATGCTGCCAATTTTATGCACACAATTAATGATGGTATTGATGAGTAATTTATAATCGATACGAAGTTCTACGCCATCCACCGCCACACGCTGTTTTGCCGGGTCAAGTTGCATGTTAGTGTTGCCTGATTGCGCGCGCAGCACTTTTCTGGTGATGACCGGCAGCTTGCTGATTATATTTGCTGTGGTGTCAAATATATAATCAAACGTGGGAGCCTTCACCCTGAACCGGGAGCGCCCATCGTAGGAAATTTCCAGGATGCCAAATTCTGCATTGTTTTTATCTGTCAGCGTAAAACTTCGCAGTCGTTGGTTTTTAATTAAAAGTACTTTGGGCGAAGTTGCGTACGAAATAATGATGGAACTGTCGCTGTTTTCGTAAATCTTTGACGTGATCGGCGTTTCGCTGTTTACCTTTAAGGTGCTGTCATTATGGGCGTTATACACCCTGTTATTTTTGATATAGCTTAAATTGCCATTGTAGCTTCCGATCCATAGCCGCTGCTGCCTGTCTTCATAAAAGAAGAAATTTTCGATGTCTGCAAGTCCGTCTTTTAAGGTGTAATGTTTAAATTCATAACCATTATACCGGCTGATGCCCTTGTCGGTAGCGATCCATAAATAGCCGTCGCGGGAGCGATAAACGGCATATACAGTATTACTCAGTAAGCCTTCTTTTTTGGCATAATTGTAATAAATAATTTTTTGAGCAAATACATCAGTTTGCAACAAAAAAAAACAGCAAGCCAAAATATACTTCATAATTGATTGCTTAAATAATTTTGATCAGGCCGGCCTGTTTGCGTCGCGACACCGGAATTTTAATTGAATCACACAACAGCACAAATGATTCTTTCAGGTGAAACTTTGCGATCAGTGCCTTGTTGACAAGATACGACTTATGCACCCGGATAAACTCATGCGCTTCCAGTATTTCTTCATAGTGGGCCAGGTTATGGCTGGCATAAAAAGTGTGCATGCTCTTTGATGTCCGGTACACAATTTTACTATAAGCTTTTTCTGCCTCAATATAAATGATGTCTTTAATTTGTATCCTTGTCACTTCCTGCTTGTCGCGCAATACAATGACATCGATCGGTTCTTTTGAAGCCACCTGCTGAGCAAACTGCTGCAGTTCCTGCGGCTGACGGGCCAAGCTATGATCCAGAATATGCTGTACCGAATGCACAAAGGCATCTTCGTCTATGGGCTTCAGAATATAATCCATCGCATGCAGTTTAAAGGCATCAATTGCATATTGATCATAAGCCGTTACAAACACCACATTTTTAATACTGCCTGCATGCCTGCTTACAAATGAAATACCTGACTCGACGGGCATATCAATATCCACAAAAAAAAGTTGTATGCTGTGGTTGCTCATGGCATGGTCAGCCGCTGCGGTTGAATGCACTGCAGGCAGTACATGAATCCGTTCGCTGAAGTGCGTATCCAGTATATAATGGATGTTTTTACAGGCATCTTCTTCGTCGTCAATAATGAGTGCGTTTAGCATAGTGTGGTACCGATCATAAAATTAGAAGTACCGAATGTAAAACAAATAACGCGACATAAAAAATTGTGGCATTCCTTTATTCCGAAATCAGCAAACACCGCTAAAAAGAACAACTAAAATAATTGTAAACAATGAAACATGAATCCTTAAACAACATTGCAACCGGACTGGTGTATAAACCACCTTAGCGTCTATTGAAGACACAAAATACACCTGCGATATTCGAAACAAACATTCTACAAAACATAAATTTAAACAACATGAAAAAAACAATTTTAATGCTATGCTGCATCACATTAGCTGCATACACACAAGCTGCTACTTTTACATTACACCTGAAATGTTACATTGAAGGTTATTATCAGGCCGGAGGTAACATGGCCGCTGCTGCCGTTAACGGAGGCTGCCCATGGGCAACACCGGGCATGACCGATCGGGTGCAGGTTTATCTGCGTGATAAAGCGGCGCCCTACGCCATACGCGCTACCGGATTGGCTACTTTAAGTACCACCGGCGATGCGACGGTTATCCTCTCTCATCCGACCCTCACTTTCGGCGATTATTATATCGATGTAAAAAATACACGAAACGCACTTGAAACCTGCTCAAAATTACCAGTTCGTTTTAATGGAGTAGATCCTGTGTACTACGACTTCACCACTGCATCTAACAAGGCCTATGCCTCAAATATGAAAGAAGTGGCACCGGGGGTATGGGCTTTTTATTCAGGCGATGTAAACGGCGACGGTAATATCGATTTGCTTGATGATGCCCTGATGGAAAATGATGTTCTCACTTTTGCCAGCGGCTGCAAACGCACTGATTTAAATGGTGATGGTAATGTTGATATTCTGGACCTGGTCATTTTTCAGTCAAATCCGGTGGGCGCCTTTATTTATGCAAAGCATCCCTGGTAATTGAAGGGTCTTTCAGTTAAAATTATCATTCAATTCATTTTATAAAAAAATATTATCATGAACACAACAAGTAAAATTTCAATAAAAATAGCGGCTCTTGTGATATCAATGACGTTGTTTTCGTTGGCCGGATTTTCAAAATCGCATGTCACGCTGAGTTTGAAAAACATCCGCACCAGCGCACATACGATCGAGTACGATTTGTATGTCACAAATGATGGCGGCAGCAGTCTGCGAATGGCCGGCTGTTCCTTTGGCGTCAACATCAATCAGGCGGCCTTAAATGGGGGCAGCCTTACTTACACCTTTAAGCCCAATACCAGAAATATACTGCTCGACGAATCACGCAAGTTTGCTTTAGAAGCCCTGAACGACGACCGCGTTGCGCAAGCCCGGATGACCACTGCTTATACCGGGTTTGAAAGAGCCGGTGAACTACTGCCAAATATGCCTGTTAAAATCGGTCGTTTCATTGTGACCAATTCTAACGAGTGGAAAGTAAACAGTCAGGCCAACCTGTCGTTGCAGGAAACTGCTGTGAAAGGACTTACAGCCTGTTATCTGCTCGGTTTTGAAGACAATCGTACCGAGGCGATCGCACTGACAGCCGACGCATCAACCCTCAGCACACAAGCAGAAACCTGTCCGTTACTGAATCCTGCCTTGCAGTCAGATCATGCAACCGCAAACGCTTCGCTCAGAGAAGGGGCTGCTTTCACAGAGGTGTCTAATCAGGTTAGCCTGTATCCTAATCCTGCGGTGGATGTACTGCATGTTGATTATTATTCAGTCAGAAAAAACGTGATACAGATCCGGCTGTTTGATTTGCAGGGTCGACTTGTGCTGCAATCGCAATCGCCGGTGAATGAAGGATCGAATGATGTATTGCTGCCGTTGCAGTCGCTTACACAAGGGATGTATTTTATACACATTGCCGATCAGGAGAACTTCCATTATAAGCAGTCATTTCTGAAACAATAACGATTCGGAATCATTTATAATTTTTGATAACCCACCTAAAGGGAATCGGGTTCGTTCGCGGGCCTGGTTCCTCTTTTTTGTTTAAAACGGGTTGCATCGAGCGGATTCACACAAATCAGATTAATAACATGATTTGAAAGCTTGAAAATCTGATACTGCTTAATGCAAAAGTAGTTGTTGAAAAGAGCCTGTCAAATTGAATGCTGATCTAAAGAAAATGGGCACCGATCAAGATGATCAATGCCCATTCGTTTCTCAAAAACAAATTTAATGATGCGTTATTTTGTCAGTATATATCAGTACCTGATCACGGTACAATTGCAGGGTATAAGTTCCGGGTGGCAACGCTTTCACATCCGTATTTACCTGATTCATACCTGCCGAAAGAGTTGTGGTGGTTTTTGTTGCCAGTCTGCCTTGCAGGTCGCTCAGGGTCAATGTAAGCACTTCGTTTTGCGGTGCAAGAATGTCAATATGTAAAACTTCACTTACCGGGTTAGGATAAATTTTTACGGAGGCCTCTGTATGATTGTTAGCAACGGCTATTACCTTGCTAAATGTTGTGTTGCCGTCTTTATCCGAATGTTTTAATCGGTAAAAATAATGTCCTGCAGTTGGTTCCTGCACGGTATAGCTGTACTGTAAATTCTGGTGACTGTTGCCTTCATTGGCCAGACTTTGTAAGGTGGCCACACTGGTAAAAGTGCCTGCATCAGTACTTACCTGTAATTCAAAATGGCTGCTGTTTGTTTCGTTGGCAGTACTCCAGTTAATTATGTGTTGTTTGTTTTGCGCTATAGCGGTAAAATCTGTGATATTAACAGATAAAGGTAGCATGGGTGTACCCAATACTTCAATTTCGTCGATATAATCGCCTCCGGTATTTACAGTGGTGGTCGTAGAAAGTAGTCTAACCCATACATTGGGCTGGTTGTCGGCATCGAGCGGCAAGGGGACATTTGTGAACAACTGGTCGCCGCCTGCAGGTTGAAACGTGACAGCAGTTCCGAAGTCAAGCCAGGGGCCCACATTACTCACCACGCTGTACTGAGGCTGAAAGCTTTTGACGCCGAATTGAAAGGCACCCAGAAAGTAAGTAAGGGTGATGGTATGATGATTCAGTGTACTGAAATTGATGAGAAAATATGCGGTGTTGGCGGGCACATTCCAGCCATTACAAATATAAGGCGGATCGTAGGTGGTACCTGCGGCGCTTATAAAGGCTGCCTGGGTTTGTCCGACGGCTGTTACCAGCTTTCCGTTATTTTGTGCCAGGCTTGAAGTGGGCGTGTTTGTATAGCCTGAAAAATCCCATTTGACAAGTTGGGTCTGTGCATGCGATTCAAAAAAGCCTGCCATCAGTATGGTTGCCAGAAGCAATGTTTTGCCGATCCATAAATTGTTGAAAGTGTAAAGTTTGTGTTTCATTTTTTTTAATTTAAAAGTGGTACATCTGGGCGTTTATATGTCATAAATTATTATGCCCAAACGCATTGGAGATATTCCACTGCAAAACTACAGGGCAACCTAACTGTCCTTCTTACACGATTGCTGCCGACTGTTTCATAATTATTGAGCGTGAGTGGTACTGGTCAGCGTTTGTCTGGTGCCGCTACAACTTCATTGCTGGAAAACATTATATTTGAGCATTTTACCGATTGTGAAAAAAGAACAGCTTTTTACGATATGTTTAATCTTGTTGTGCGCCCACAGGGGATTTGCGCAAAAGGCTGTTTTGTATTTTCTGAATGAAAAGAACGGTTTGTCAGATAATCAGGCCAATTGTTTTTTACAGGATAGTAAGGGAATGATGTGGTTGGGTACCTCGTATGGGCTTAACCGTTATGATGGTTCCCGATTTACGGTTTATCGTAAGGAGAATAGCCGGTTGTGTGATAATGCCATAGCAGAAATTGCAGAAGATCACCGGCAGCAACTATGGATAGCGACCAGCAATGGGCTTAGTAAGTATGATCTAAACACCCATCGTTTTGAATCTTATTTTTTCAAGAATCAAACGCATTTACTGAATGCATTTTCAAGTGTGGTTTGTTGCGGCGACACCGTTTTACTGGGAACCGAAAATGGCGTGCTGATTTTTGATGCCAAAAAAAGGCAATTTGCGCGGCGTGTACAAACGGTCGGTATTGATGGTGCCAATCGTATCAGCAAAATTTATAAGGATAGTAAACAGAGAATTTGGCTGTGTACCTATAACGGTCTTTGGCAATACAATTTAATGACCGGAAAAAGTGAGGTACCATGTAACAAACCTGGGGTAAGCGATCCGCTTAAACATGAGCTGGTGAATGATATTATAGAAATGCCGGAAGATAATTTCTGGGTTGGTACCTGGAGCAAGGGCTTGTTTTCGTTCAGCCTCAACAGCCCCCAACCCAAGTCATGGTTACAGATAAAAGGCAGTCACACCAATGTGATTACTTTGGCCAAATTACAAAATGAGCAGCATGTAACTGAGCTTTGGCTAAGCAATACACTCAGTACTTTGCATTTTGCAAATCGAAGTTTTGAGATCCGTGACTTTTTTGGAAACAGCCCATATCCTGATATCAATGTACATAAATTATATACGGACCGGCATAATATGTTGTGGATCGCTACCAACGCCGGCATTTATATTTACGATCCTGCTGTACAATATTTTAACACCCGCTTACTTACTGATGGCACACCTTATACCACACAGGGTGTTTCACTCCTGACACATGGTGATGGCTATTGGATGGGTGGCGAAAATGTCAATTCATTGGTACTGTATGACAAGGATAGTAAAGTCAAACAAAACCTTTCTGCTTTATTGCACGATCATGTAGCTGTTTTGAATATACAACGAGACAAACAGGGTTGCCTTTGGTTAAGCACCAACAAGGGGATTTACATATCAGATCCGGCCATCTCGCGGTTTGAGCACTGGTCTGCACAAAGCGGAGATATAAACGGGTTGCCTCGTAATTTTATCAATGGAGTTTATCATTGTTCGGATAGCAGCCTTTTGGTTTTTCCATGGCGTATGGGTATCTGGCAAAAAAGGAAATCACAATCTTTTTTGCCGCTTCAAAATAATAAGCATGATACCTTACTTCAAAATAGTAATATAGCAAAGGCCATTGAAGATTCGTTTGGACATATATGGCTGGCTGACTATGATCATGGGTTTCATAAATATGACAAAAGCACCGGCGAGGTTACTACCTTAATTCGCGATGTTCGTTTTACAAATATTTATTTGCAGAATCAAAAAATCTGGCTGGCTTCCTCACGCTCTTTAATCGAAACGGATGTCCAAACTTCTGTCAGCACCGAATATCCTTTTCCTGAAGGCAAAGATAAACTGACTTTCAATTTTATTACCGATAACAAAGGTGGCATCTGGGTAGCTACGAAAACAGGTTTGTTATATTTTGATACTCTGAGTAAAAGCTATCGTTGCTTTACTGTGAATGATGGTCTCTATACTAATTATCTTGATGTCAGCTTTGCACTGCTTGGCAATGGTAATATTCTGATGGCAGGCAGCACATTTGTTACGACTTTCAATCCTGCCCAAATGCATGCCGTTAAACCGATTCCTGAGTTATTGCTTACTGAGATAATTGGTAACAGCCGGACAATTCCGGTTCGAAATAATCAATTTGAAACAGATTGGAAAGAAAATACTCTCACCTTTAACTGGGCATTTCTCAACTATAACAATCCTTTGGAAAATGAATATTTTTATAAGATGGACGGCATAGACAAAGGGTGGATTGATGCTGGTAACAGTGGAAGAGCCTTTTATAACAATTTGCAACCGGGAACTTATACCTTTCATTATAAAGGGAGGAGCAGCGACCACAGACTGTCTGCAAATCAATATATACAATTTGTTGTTAGGCCACCCTATTGGAAAACGGGATGGTTTCGGGGCATTATATTGTTGTGCGCCGGATTTTTATTTTATAAAATCACTCGTTATATCACACAAAAAAATCTGAAAGAAAGAATATTGCAACTTGAAAAGAGACAGGCTATTGAAAAGGAGCGCAATCGTATTAGTCGCGATATGCATGATGAATTAGGCAGTGGACTGACCAAAATAGCGATTCTGAGCGAAGTTGTGAAGAAAGCTCCTGATGACCAAAATGGGATTATTGATAAAATTAGTTTCACCGCCCGTTTGCTTGTAAGCAATCTGGATGAAATGGTATGGTCGCTTAATCCGCATAATGATACACTGCAGCAACTGATAGCTTATGTTTCAGAACATGCAGAGCAGTTTTTTGAATCTACAGAGATTGATTTCGACCATGTCATTCCCGAAATCATTCCCCACGTGGTGTTGCAGGAAGAACAAAGAAGGGCCATTTTCTTATGCATCAAAGAATTTTTGAATAATAGTCTTAAACATAGTAATGCCTCCTCGGTGTTGATCAGATGGACATTTTCAGGAAATTATTTTTGTTGCATACTACAGGACAATGGGCAGGGTTTTGACCTGAACGAAAGAAAGAAGAAGGGGAACGGGCTTCAGAATATGGAGAGCAGGATTCGTGAAATCAAAGCAGGTTTTCAGATTGAAAGTAATGAAAAAGGCACAATGCTCAGCATCACCTGTAACTACTAACCATTTTTTACTGCATCAGATGTATGGTGTTTTGAAAAAATTGTGTTCACTTTGTATTTTAATTTTTAAACAAGCACCGGTGGCAATAAAAATAGCGATTGTAGAAGATATCGAAGATATTAAAAACGGACTCAATCTGATTTTAAATCTTACAGATGGTTATGAGTGCAATTGTGTGTGCAGCAATGGAACCGAGGCGATTGCTAAAATTCCATCATACAATCCGGACGTTGTTTTAATGGATATTCATATGCCGGTAATGAATGGCATTGAAGCAGTACGAATATTGAAAAAAAAATTACCACATACCCAATTTCTGATGTGTACGGTTTATGAAGAAGACGAGTATATATTTGATAGTTTGCGTTCCGGTGCTACAGGATATATTTTAAAAAAAACACCACCGGCAAAATTACTCGAAGCGATTAAAGATATTTATGAAGGCGGATCGCCGATGAGCAGCACAATAGCACGGAGAGTGATGACTTCTTTTAACGAATCGGACATAATTATGCCTGTTGATGTATTGTCGATGCGTGAAAAGGAAATTTTACAGCAGTTAAGCCGGGGAAATCCCTATAAAAAAATTGCGGCCGATTTGTGCATCAGTGCTGAAACAGTCAGAACACATATCAGAAATATTTACGAAAAACTTCAGGTGCATAGCCGCGAAGAAGCAATTCGCAAGGCATACAAGATATAGATGACGGGTAATTGACCGTTTGTATTACGAACATCCTCGCAGTTTATATTTTTATACTCAAAGCGCTGCTACTACTTATTTACTACTCAGGCGGTATGGCTATAACCAGCCCGAAAAATACCTTTGTACTGTAATAATATTTAAATATAAAATCAAAAAAGAAATTTTATGCAACAAAAGACGCCACTTATTTTACTTTTTTTTGCTCTGTTGCCATGGCAACTCAGCGCTCAGAATTTATCAGGAAAGATTATTTTTAGTTTGCAAAACAGTACACCCGACAAAGACTCTGTCTGCACACTTGATCCTGATGGGTCAAATTTTCATTTTGTCACTACAGGTAGCTATCCCAGAGGCTCGGCAGCCGGCAATTATCTCTGCTTTTTGCGAGGTCCGCGTCCTGACAGAAAACTGAATGATATGTATTTCAGGGAAGCAGGAAACAGTGAATACCAATATTTTGACAATAGCAGTCAGCAACCCATCACAAATTATGATTTCTCGCCCTCAGAAACTACCTGTATTTACGATTGGCAGAATACTTTCTATAATCAGTTATCCAATAATCCTAACGGGCAGAATATTAACAACGGATCGGGCGCAGGCGATTTGTTTGATTGTTATCCCAGAATTGCGCTTTCAGATTCTGATGTGGTATTTCACAATGTCAACCACGGCTTGTATTTGATGCCTTTTGCAGGAGTAGGTAATACACCCCTCATACCAAACACACAACCCGGAGATTTGGCGCCTTGCTGGTCGCCTGATGGTCAATGGATCTATTATGGTGTACAAGCAGGAAGCAGTGAATCTCTGCTCAGGAATATTTACAGAATTCATAAGGATGGTACTGGTAAAATGCAGGTTACTTCAATAGGTGTGAATGATACCATTGGCACAGGACTGGTCGTTACCAGTAATCAAAAATTTATTGTAGCCCCCGCGCGAATTGGTGGCATTGCAGGATTATATAAATTCAGGATAGATACACTTTTTCCCCAATCAACAGCCTACCTGATTAAGGCATTTCCCGGAACCGCCACGGTTGCCAACATCTGGTTAGGTAATGCAGATTCGGTGAGCAATGTAACAGTAAGCACAGGGTTTCGCGAAATGAATAAAAAATCAGGAAAGATCTGGCCTAATCCGGCAACGCAGCACTTATACGCACAGATGCCTGACGAAGAAGCTGGCTATCTGCTCTGTTATAATGCGGAAGGTAAACTTGTCAGAAAATTCACTTTGGTACAACAATGTCAAATTGATATCAGTATGCTTCCCACAGGCACCTATTACGCTGAATTGAATAATGTAAAGCAGCAGCGCATAGCAGAAATTTCATTTATCAAACAATAGAAGGATCCGGATACCTCAAACCAAAATCTAAAAAGCCCGCCCCGTGCCGGGTTTTTTTTATCGTGTTTTTTTAACCTATAAAATATATCCAGAAAGATGCGGTAATTGATCGAATCCTATCGTTGTATTTCGAATATCCTTTGCAGAGTTGCCGGTAACAAAATTGTATTGCAGCACTATGTATGCTGGCTGAAATAACCAATTTAATTGTGCACTATAGTGTCTGATCCCGGTTGCGATATTTGCCGTAATGAAATATTCAGTGAAGAATCACCTTATCTTCATTCCAGGTTGGGCATTCCGGCCGCTGCAGAACCCGGATTAAATAGGATTGATCGCCATAAACACCTTACAATTAAGGCCAGACATTTACTCCTGAAATGTAGCTGTATGTCGAATATTTTGTTCGTTTGAAAAACAAGCGGAGGAATAGGTTTGCCTGCTGTATTTTTACGCTATGAAAAATATGCTGCTTGTATTTGCCGGTGGAGGTCTGGGCTCGGTGATCCGTTATCTGGTGAGCACTTTGTTCACGACCACTGCCACTGCCTTTCCTTACGCCACCTTTATTGTAAACATCGCAGGTAGTTTAATGATCGGGTTGCTGATGGGATTATTTATGAAGGAAGCACCGGCAAGTGAAAACTGGAAGCTATTCATGATAACCGGTTTCTGCGGAGGATTTACTACCTTTTCAGCTTTCAGCAAAGAAAGCGTGATCATGCTGCTGCAGCAACAATACAATATGCTGGCAGTTTATCTCTTGCTGACCTTATTGCTTTGTATCGGCGCTACGGCATTGGGTTATGCGATTAGCCGGTAAGCGACCGGTTTTATGATCAGACGATTTCGGTTTTTACCGAGGTGTTTTTCAAAGTGAAAGAACTCACAACTTATTAATTATCTTTACGCTCATAAAAAAGCGAATATGGATTTTAAGCAATCACCGGTTGTAGATCAGGTAGGTATTGAAGAGCGCATCGCCCGGTTTAATACCCGTAGCATCAAAAAAGAAAGTAAAATGCAGGGCCTGAAGCTGGCACTCAATATGATTGACCTCACCACCCTTGAAGGTAAAGACACGGAAGGTAAGGTAAAACAAATGTGTTATAAAGCGCAGCACCTTGCTGATGACCTGCCCGGATTGCCTGCAGTGGCGGCAGTGTGTGTGTATCCGAATCATGTAAAAACAGCCAGGAAATGTCTGCAACATTCAGACGTAAAAGTGGCCTCGGTAGCAACTGCCTTCCCAAGCGGCAACAGCAGCTTGAAAATCAAACTCGCAGACACTAAAATTGCTGTTGACAATGGAGCGGATGAAGTAGATATGGTAATCAGCCGTGGGGCCTTTTTACAGGGCAACTATCAGTTTGTGTACGATGAAATTGCTGCCATTAAAGAAGCCTGTAAAGATGCCAGACTGAAAGTAATATTGGAAACCGGTGAACTCAGCACCTTGGACAATGTGCGCAAAGCCAGTGACCTTGCCATACTCGCCGGAGCTGATTTTATTAAAAGATCTACCGGAAAAATTCAGCCTGCCGCTACTATGCCGGTAACCCTGGTAATGCTTCAGGCTATCAGCGATCATTATGAAACCAGCGGCAAAATGGTAGGTATGAAACCGGCAGGAGGTATTTCTACCGCCAAAATGGCTTTGCAGTATCTGGTGATGCTGTATGAAACATTGGGCGATGCATGGATGAGTAACGAATGGTTTCGCTTTGGCGCCAGCAGTCTGGCCAACGATATCGTGCTGCAGATCGGCAAGGAGCAGAAAGGCGTTTATTATAGCAAAGATTATATTTCGATCGATTAGCACAACCTTATGAATGCAAACTACAAACCGTTTTATCTGCCCTGTCTGATCGTGCTGATAAGCGGTGCAGCAGGTGCTGCCCTTTTTTCGCATTCTGTATTATTAGGTCGCCATGTTTCGCAAATGCACATGGATGCTCAGGTGTATATTTATGCAGCTACACAAATACTGCACGGTAAAATACTCTATCGCGACCTATTTGATCATAAGGGACCTGTGATGTATTTATTTGAGTGTCTGGGTATCTTGCTCAGCCCTAACAGTTATACCGGAGTTTGGTTTGTACAATGGTTTGCTTTTGTTGCAGGCATTTCACCACTGTTTATTTTCTGGTCAAAAAAATATGGCGTGGCGCGCAGTGGCATAGCGCTTTTATTAATGATCGCCTGGATCTATCGCACAAAAACGATTGGTGATAATCTTCCTGAGATCTTTGCCCTTGGCCTGATTAGTTTTTTTATTTTTTTGAATTTTAAATTACAGCAAAGTCCGCAACATGCCGCCTTGTATGCTATGCTGGCAGGCGTTAGTACTATGAGCCTTTTTTTGCTGAAACCAAATTTTGTAGTACTCGTTTTACCGGGAATGTGCTACGTATGCTATTTATTTTACAGGCAAAAAGAGCTGGCCCGGCTGCTTGGATTTTATTTTGCGGGTTTATGCGCAATTCTCCTGCCTTTTGTGATTTATTTTTCAATTCATCATGCACTGGATGAAGCTGTTTTTGCCTGCTGGACTTTCAATTTTTCCTACATATCCAATCAGCAACTTACGATAACGGAAAGCATCCGCGATGTTTTTTTCAAACCGCTGAATTATTTCTTTGTCTTCATATTATTGTTTTCAATAACCGGTATGATCATCAACAGGGTTGCGATGGTTCAGTATTTGTGGCTCTTAAGCACCGTATTATTGGCGGTAGTGGTATTAACCGGTATGCCGGGCAGAGGGGCTGAATCAGTTCACTACGCCATTCCTTTAGCGCCCCTGATCGCCGGCTTAGCGATCTTAACATTACAACCCTTTAATCGTATGCAGTTGGTAATCATGTTTTGCATAGCAGCTTATTTTTTTAAACCGCTGATGATTCATCTATGGCGGCCAGCGCAGGATAGAGCAGGTCGCGATCTCACACTACAATACTTGCAACAAAGCAGCAAGCCGGGAGAAACACTTTGCGTATTAGGAAATCATTCCTCCCTTTATTTGCAATCGGGCTTGCAGTGCAATACCCCTTATTTTTTTACCTATCCCATCCTGCTTCAATGTGGCAGTCATATCAATGAAAAATTCAGGGTGACGGCTAACGTCCAAAAAGCCAACTGGATCGTGTATCAGCAGCGTATGCCACAGGAACCTTGTGTAACAGATTTACTAAAAGATTATAATCTGGTGCAGGCAAGCAATGACGCTCAGTTATACAGATTAAAATAGACTTCGCTATAGCCAGTTAAACCGCACAGTTTTCAGCACCTTATCGCTCAGGCTCAGGTACACAGGACAGGTCATGGCTGCATTCTCCAGTATTTTCTTTTCTTTGTCACTGTATTCAATTTCTTCCGGAAAATGAAAGTCAACAATTATTTCTCCCACCCGGCGCTGCGGATCTGCGATCATGATTTTGGTAATATCAACTTTTGTATTCAACAGGCTGATGTGATGTGTGTTTGCGGCGATGCCCATGATAGTCAGCATACAGGCACCTAAAGACGTGGCCAGCATATCTGTCGGACTAAATCGTTCGCCTTTTCCCTGATTGTCAGCGGGTGCATCCGTTTCGATTTTCGACCTGCTCTGAAGGTGAGTCGCCTCGGTTCGCAAATCGCCCAGATAGATAATTTGTGCGGTCATTGTGAATATTTTCGGTAAAAATATATTAGTTTTGTTAGTCTTGAAATACATTTTTTTCATATTCGTTTTGAGTTTGATGACTGCATCTGCGGCCCTTGGGCAAAACAAGTCGGCTGCTGATTCATTGCGTGCTGCAGCCAGGGCTAAAAATGATTCGATCCGTATTGCTAATAAAGCTAAAAGTGATTCGATCCGAACAGCTAATATTGCAAAAGCCGATTCGTTGCGTGCTGCCAGTCAGGCTCGGCGTGATTCTATTGCCGTTGCTAAAAGCGAAAAGGAAGAAGCAAAGAAA
>JADYYU010000363.1 GCA_020853515.1 Chitinophagaceae bacterium
GCACCCGGATACCCTGTATCTTCATCACGCATCAGTTGCAAATTGCTGTGCCGCAGTCGCACATAGCTGAAAAAATGCTCTCATATTTTAATCACCGTTATATCAGACGTTTCAGTAAGGTTTGGGTGCCTGATTATCCGGATCATGCGATGGCCGGCAAACTCTCTGTGCAGCATCATTTGTTAAAGAATGTAGAGTTCATTGGTAATCTTTCGCGTTTTGAATCAGAAAGCCACACCGGGATGCTGTATGATAAAATGATCTTGCTGTCGGGTCCGGAACCGCAGCGAAGCAAACTGGAAGCGTTGATCATGGGTCAACTGGAACAGACCTCTGAACGCATTTTAATAGTACGCGGCAAACCTGGATCTGCTGCACTCCAACACCCGAATTCCTGCATCAGGATTGAAAACCATTTGTCGAAAACCGCCTTGCAGCAAGCGATGCAGCAAAGCGATGTGCTGATCTGCCGCAGTGGCTATTCGACCATTATGGATCTGATTAAATTAAAAAAAACAGCCTTGCTAGTTCCTACTCCCGGACAAACAGAACAGGAATATCTGGCCCGTTTTCTATCAGAAAAAAAATGGTTTACAACCATGAAGCAGTCCGATTTAGAACTCAATAAAGCCACGCTTATGATGAAGAACACAGAAGCGGGCACCATTCCTGATTTTGATCTTTACCTGTATAAAAAAGCGATTGATGATTTGCTGCAAAGCCACGGCTGACATTACAATGCAATTGCTGATAACCTGCCAAATCATCACCGCGACGAACAGATACTTCATCCTTTTTATTCGATAAAAACACGTGGCTCTGCACAATAAATACTAAATTGTGCTGTTTTTAGAGCACATGAAAAATTTATACTTACTTTTTTTCCTTTTTTTTAGCAGTCAGCTCATTGCACAAAATTACCCCTATTGTAAGGCGGGCCTGTTTTCAGAATATACTCATTACAGCGACATCAGTATTGAGCATGATACGGGCTTGGTTTATGGCAGCAACCTGAACTATCAGGGTGTCCCTCAAAACCTGACGCTGGATATTCATTATCCGAATCTGCTGATCGACCCGCTGCCGCTCCGGCCTGTGATCGTACTACTGCATGGTGGCGGATTGACCGGCGGAAGCAAAAGCGACCTCAGTGTTTACTGCAATAAACTGGCCAGGGCCGGTTATGTAGCCGTTAGTATGGATTATAGGCTGGGCTGGAATCAATTGGGCGCGGGCGGGACCTGCGGCGGAGATATTCAGCAGTTTCGCTATGCCGTGTATAGGGCTCTGCAGGATGCTCATGCCGGCCTGCGATTTCTGGTACATCAGGCCGCCAATTACCGCATAGACACAGGGTATATTTTTCTGGCAGGGCAAAGTGAGGGAGGCATGACAGCCATGAATGTGGCGTACATGAATCAACCCGAAGCCAACCTGTTACTGCCCGGCGCCTTCGCGGATCTTGGCCCAATAGACAGTGCCGGCAATAATTTCTTCGAACCATTTTCATTGAAAGGAATTTTTAACTGGTGTGGTGCCATCGCCGATACAGGTATTATTCAAAACGACACCCCGATACCTTTATTGTCTATTCATGGTTTGCTTGATTCGGTGATGCCGGTTGAATTGGGCACTTACCTGAACTGTCAGAATGCAAATAATCCATATCCTGTGATGTATGGTCCGAAATCTATTTACCAGCGTATGAAAAACCAGGGCATTTGCAGTGAAGCCAATTATGATGCTAACGGGGAGCATTGCTTCTTTCCTTCGCTGGAACCAAACATTTATATTCCTGCCAAGTTTACCTGCTTTTTTAAAAACTTACTTTGCGGTAATTGCACTACAGAGTCGAAGGTGAGTTATAATCAAAAAAACTGCGCCGAAGCTGCACCGGCGGGTGTAAACGAACAAACGGAATCGATGCTGATGGCACTTTACCCCAATCCTGCAAAAGATCATCTGGATTTTACTATACGTTTAGCAGCAGCATGCGAACTGGGTATCAAAGTGATGGATCTCACCGGGAAAACAGTTGCTGAATTACCCGATGTAAAAAGGCCCGCAGGCAACTGTCAATTATCGGTTCCGTTAGATTTATGTCCAGGTTTATACATAGTAAAATTGCAAGCCGGGGATCACACGATTGTGCGGAAAATTACAATTCAATCCTTTTAGTGATGGTACTTCCTTCTGATAATTGATGGCTTCGTCCGCAGAGCGGGCATTAGTGAAGATGCTGCTTTTGCGGTTCGTATCTGATGACCGGTAGGGTATCTTCACAATCATGCAGTAATTCTCGGATCGTTTTGTGCAAAACAGGGTGGGACAAAGTCGAAGCAATTTCATTCATTGGCACCAGTACAAAACGGCGTTGATGTAAAAAAGGATGCGGAATTTTAAGATCTTCCTCTTCAATAAGCTCGTGGTTAAAAAACAGCAGGTCGATGTCGATCGTTCGGGATCCCCATTTTTCCTCTCTGACTCTTCCCATTCGCTGTTCAATTTGCAGGCAAGTCGCTAAAACCTCCTTTGCACTGAGTGCACTTTTGACATAAACCACCTGATTCAGAAAAGCACGCTGATCTGTATTTCCCCAGGAAGCGGTTTCATAAACAGTTGATAATTGTACAATTTCACCAATATATGCAGCGATCTCTGCGAGGCTCTTGCTGAGGAATAGTTCCCTGTCTCCCATATTACCACCTATAACAAGATAAATGCCATTCATACCATTGGTTTTAGTTTATAAAAAACTGCCGTTATTTTTGCGGCAAATATCAATAAAAACTATGAAACAATTTTTTAAAATACTGTTCGCTTGCCTGTGTGCCCTGATCCTGTTTTTCCTGGTTGTTTTCTTCGGATTCATGGGAGCCATTGCTGGTGCATCGGGTGGTGAAACTGCCACAGTCGAAAAAAATTCGGTGCTGCTGCTTGACATGAATGAACCAATTGCTGAGCAAACTTCTAAAAATTCACTGGGAGCCCTCACCGGCAAACCAACCCGTGTGACCGGTCTGAACGATGTACTGTCATCGATCGAAGCAGCCAAAAGCGACGATAAAATAAAGGGCATTTATATCAGGCTGGGTGTGAATCCGAATGGCTGGGCCACTTTGCAGGAGGTAAAGAATGCGGTGGCTGATTTTAAATCATCCGGCAAATTTGTCATTGCATACGGCGAGGTTTGTGATCAAAAATCATATTACGTTGCTTCAGCAGGTACACAGGTTTTTCTGAACCCGACCGGTGGCATGGAGTTTAACGGATTAAGCATCACCGGAACTTTTTTTAAAGGAACCATCGATAAGCTCGACATCAAAACAGAGGCCTTTCATTGTGGTAAATATAAAGGAGCTTACGAACCTTACAAACTTGAAAAATTCAGTGATCCGAACCGCTACCAATTGAGTGTTTTGTTAAATGACCTCTACAGCGAATTTTTACAAACAGTATCCGTTAAAACCGGTATCGATACGGCTGCATTGGCTGCGATGGCTAACACAGGCGTGATTAAATTTCCGCAGGATGCACTTAAGAACAAGTTTGTAGATGCAACCATTTATGGTGATTCTGTGGAAAGTATTCTGAAGAGTAAAATCGGACTGAAAGAAAAAGACAAGATCAATATGATTACTCCGGCCGATTATGCGTCTGCATCAGAAAGCAAAACAAAATCTAAAGATCAGATCGCCATTTTGTACGCCAGTGGCACCATCAATGACGGTGAAGGCGACGAAGATATTTTTTCTAAAAACTTTATCAAAGAGATCAGAAAAATTGCAAAAAACGATGATATCAAAGCAGTGGTATTGCGGGTTAATTCACCCGGTGGCAGTGCATTAGCAAGCGAAATCATTTACCATGAACTGATGCAGTTGAAAAAGAAGAAACCCATCGTGGTGAGTATGGGCAATTATGCTGCCAGTGGTGGTTATTATATTTCGTGTGCAGCAGACAGCATCTTTGCAGACGAAAACACCCTGACCGGTTCAATTGGGGTGGTAGGAGTGATGATGAATATCGGTGATATGCTGAAAAACAAATTAGGCGTTACCACAGATGTTGTAAAAACCGGTACCTACGCTGATTTCCCGAATGCCATGCGCCCGATGACTGACGCAGAAAGAACCTGGATTCAAAGTTATCTCGACACTACCTACAACCAGTTTAAAAGCCGGGTGGCCATGGCCCGCCGCATGAGCATGGAGCAGGTTGAAGAGTTGGCTCAGGGGCATGTTTACAGCGGCAAACTGGCCAAAGATCTGAATTTAGTGGATGGTTTTGGTAATGTAAAAAGAGCCCTTGCCAGCGCTGAAGCCAAAGCAGGCCTCAAGAAATATGAGATAGTAGAATATCCAAAACCGGCTGACAAACTGGAAGAAATGATCAACTCATTTTCAGGTAATAAAAAGGAAGATGCCATTCTGAAAAAAGTGCTGGGTGAGGAATATGTAGTGTACAAAGAAATTCAAAAGATCAAAAGCCAGCAAAATCAGGTACAAACCATCCTTCCGTGGGTGCTTGAAATAAGATAATAATATTCCGCTTTTATTCTGTCTGCATTCTATCTTTGGCTTTCTATGAGTAAAATCAAAGCTGCCTTTACCCTCATTCGGTTTCCTAATCTGGTATTTATATTGCTGACCCAGGTTTTAGCACGCTTTTTCATCATAGATCCTGCAATTAAAGAACGCGGATTGAGCGCTGTGCTGGACACACCCCATTTTTATTTGCTATGCCTCAGCACCGTGCTGATCGCTGCGGCTGGATATATCATCAATGACTATTTCGATATTGGCATCGATGCGATCAATAAGCCGCATAAGGTGACTATAGAAAAGATCTTCAAAAGACGGACGATCATTATCTGGCATATCAGTCTCAATTTAGCCGCGATGCTGATCGTAATCGGTCTGACGCTTTCATTGCTTCAATTAAGGCTGGTGGCTATTCAATTAGTGAGTATTTTACTGCTCATATTTTACTCCACCACCTTTAAGCGTAAATTGATCATTGGAAATCTTTGCATAGGAGTACTTACAGGACTTACCTTGCTGACAGTGGCTTTTTATGAGCCTGCATTTGAACTTTTCAATACCGATTTTCTGCATTCAAAATTACTGTGGATGTACGTTTTATTCTCCTTCATTATAACGTTTATTCGAGAAGTGGTGAAGGACATCGAAGATGTGAAAGGCGATACAGCGCAAAATTGCGAAACGATTCCTTTGGTATGGGGTATCGATAATGCCAAAAAGATTGTATATGTTTTTATGATCTTGTTACTGATGCTATTGCTGATCACCACCTATTATTTTTTTTCATTTAATAAGGTGCTGGTAATTTATCTTTTTGCCGCTGTGTTTGTGCCTGTTATTTTTACCCTGTATAAAACCCGGCAGGCCAGCCATTCTGCTGATTTTAATCGTATCAGCACCTATGTAAAAATCGTTACTTTGCTGGGCATTCTATCCATCACATTAATTTAAGCAAATGAGTAAATCCAATTTGATTCTGGCCTCTGCTTCCCCCCGCCGTAAACAACTGCTCGAAATGGCGGAAGTTGATTTTGAGATCATAACACAGGATACCGATGAATGTTATCCGCCCGGTCTGACGATGGAAGAAACGGCCATTTATATTGCTACCCAAAAGGGCAGGGCGGTGCAGAAAAAATATAGCAATCGTAAAATACTGGCTGCAGATACAATTGTAGTACTTGACAACTCTATCATTGGCAAGCCTACAGGACGGCAGGACGCGATTGAAATTCTCAGTCGCTTATCAGGCAAAACCCATCAGGTGATCACAGGTGTTGTGATCCTAGAGCAGAAAAAAATGACTTCTTTTGCTGATAAAACCCTGGTTACATTTTACGAAATCACCCCCGTACAGATCGAACATTATGTAGATCGTTACCAACCATTTGACAAGGCCGGCGCTTATGCTATTCAGGAGTGGATCGGTGCAGTGGCCATCAAAAACATAGAAGGCTGTTTTTACAATGTGATGGGCTTGCCCGTGAGCCGCGTAATACCATTTCTATAACAAAAAAGGCTTTCAAAAAAATAGTTTCATTTGCAGTAGTTGTAACTTTGCATTCATAAAAAAACTCCAGTTTAAATGGCAATTACCAATTTCGATACCAATTCAGTAGGCCTGGCGGCAAACAATATTTTCTGCTTACCAACCAATGAAGAAAATGCAAAACTTATCTTATTGCCGATACCCTGGGAAGTGACTGTTTCGTACAGAAACGGCACAGCACGCGGACCTGAAAAAATACTGGAATCCTCCTATCAGATCGATCTGTTTGACCTTGACGCGCCTGATTACTGGCGTGAAGGATATTACATGCCGGCGCTTGATAAACAGATTGTAAAAAAGAATGATTATCTGCGACATTGTGCCGAGCTCATTATTTCAAATCTCAGCGATGGTGGTTGCACCTGCGATAATAATCAATTGCAAAAAAAACTCAATGAGATCAATCAAGGTTGTGCCGAACTAAACGATTGGATTTTTCAGCAGGCCACTCAATTTTTCGAAAAAGGAAAATATGTTGCCCTGATAGGAGGTGACCATAGTACCCCTCTGGGGTTTATGAAAGCGGTGGGTAAGCATTTTGGTGAATTTGGCATTCTGCAGATCGACGCTCATGCTGATTTGCGGGAAGCCTATGAAGGTTTTATTTATTCGCATGCTTCTATCATGTATAACGTGCTGAAAGAAATTCCGGAAATGACTAAACTGGTACAGGTAGGTGTCCGCGATTTTTGCGATGAAGAATACGAATTGATACAGAAGGAGAAGACTCGGGTACACACGTTTTTTGATAACCATATCAAGAAAAGGCAATATGGCGGAGAAACCTGGCAATCTATCTGCGATGAAATCGTGGAATCATTGCCGCAGCAGGTATATATCAGCTTTGATATTGACGGTCTGGATCCCAAACTCTGCAAAAACACAGGTACTCCGGTGCAGGGCGGTTTTGAAGCTGAACAGATCCAATACTTATTCATCAAAATAGTTGAGAAAGGAAAACGCATCATCGCGTTCGACCTGAATGAAGTGAGCTGTGGTGAAGATTCACTGGATGCGATTGATGCCAGTGTAGGTGCCCGTATTCTTTACAGGATGTGTAATTTATTTATGAAATCAAACGAAAATGCCTGAGCATTTTTATTTCAGGCTGATACACAGTGACATTGATAAAAGAATGATTCAGTGCCGTGCATTGCATATAATGGCCTGTATCATGATGCTTATTTATTCGCTGCAGTTTTTCAACGATTTTTTCAACAACTGGATCCAACTACTCACCATTTTACCACCTGCTTTGCTGGTTATGAGCATGGCCCTCTTCAAAAGAAAGCTGGTAACAGAAGTAAACAACAACCGCATTTTCCGCATTCTTGAAAGCGGTATTTTATTAATGGCTTGTATGGGTTACCTGAAAACGAATCAATTTTTTCCGGCCTTTTTATTTGGCTTACTAGCCCTTTTTTTAATGTATATCCTTTTTGTAGAAAACCGTTTGTTCACCCATCAGTTTATTGACATTACAAAGGCCGGTGTATCGATAGCATAGCCTACTCACAATAGAAAGACTACCTGGTCGCAGATCAGTAATATAGTGGTCAAAGATGCGTATTTTACCCTTGAAACCGCAGGTGGCGAAATTTGGCAATATCCGGTTTATAACAGCCTGACACCTGAAGAAAGTGAACAGTTTGTTCTTTTTTGCGACCGCAACAAATCGGGCTCCTAAACATTTTATTCTTATATTTGATACATATGATGCTTCCTCAATCACCCTATTTGTTATATTCTGACGGCAATGGCCATATTTATGAAGATACGTCGCTGTATGCTTTGGGCCGCACCGGCTGGGATGCTGTTGAACCCGAAGCAGAAAGCTGGATTGAATTACCCGAGGGCGGAAACCTGTATGAATTGCCCGGCAGAAGGGGCATTGGTATAGATGTGATCACGAATGAATTACGCTTATGCGACAAAGGCTGGGCTGTTGCGGCCTTCATTCCGCCGGCCTATACCGGCTTTTATTTTGCAGCTTACGAAACTGAAGCGGACGCGCCCACTTTGCCTTTATTTTGTTATACCGCCGCCGCGTGGTACAACAATAAATTTTATGTTACAGCTACCCGCATTGAGCAGGATATCAGACAGGAAAAAAGTGGTTATGACGAAGCAAAAATCAAAGCAGGCGTCGCTAAGTTGACGGCTGCATATCCTGAAAATCGTCTGGTTAAACATTTAGCTGATACCTGCTGCAATAC
>JADYYU010000364.1 GCA_020853515.1 Chitinophagaceae bacterium
CAAACGGGTCGTAATAGTAATCTGTTATTTTATGGGTACATACATAAAAAGTGGGACAAAAGGCATATCGTATTTTGCGGGCGTTGTTCGGATATAATTTACTTACCAGGGCAAATTTCTTAAATCCGGAATTCAAGGCAAAAAACACCGGTAACTGGAAGCTAAACCGGTTATCAAGAAATAATTCATAAGCGGCGCTGAACCCAAATGGCGCAGAGGTGCCGCTTTGCTGATAAGGTATTTCAGTAAAAACAGTCAGCGGACTGATCGATACAACCTGATGTCCGTAATACTTCCATTGTTTTTCTATAGATGCCTGCTTTTTTAATTCCTGTTTTCTCTCAGCCTCAAATCGTTCACGTCTCAGTTTTTCTATCCGGTCAAAACGCTCCTGCCTCGTTTCTTTATTTTGAGGCTTTTTGTGCTGCGCATGGGCAGCAAAGGAACAGCATACAAGCAAGATCAGAAATTGTTTCATCATTCAGTAAGAAAAGGGGCGCTCTACAAAGATAACGTTCAGGCCTGTGATTTCATTGCAATGATGTCTTGATTTCTTTCCGGAAAGCCTTGCAGCGAGATTTTAGCGGCCACTGCAATCGAAAAAGCCTGCAAGATTTCTCTCGCAGGCTTTATGCGTATTGGGTAGGTTTTGATCTGAATGTTGGTACTAACTTTAGTTTTTTGTCAGTTTCAAACTTTTGATCAGCGTATTGCCATCCATGGCTTTTGCGATATAATTTCCTGCGGGTAATGCAGCATTTTGCCAGATCACCGTATGCTCACCGGCTGCATATTTTCCTTCTGCAGCTACTGAAACCAGGCGACCTTGTATATCATAAATTTCAATTTTAAAAATACCTGCTTTTTTCAACATGAATTTAAAAGTAAGATCAGTGACAAAAGGATTCGGATAGCAGGTTACCAGTAGATTTGAATTGCTCAGACCCAGCAAGCCAAGTGGAGCTGCATCCAGACAAGGAGCCTGCGTAAAGGCTGTTGCCAAACCACCACCTTCGCCTGTTCCTCTCCATGGCATCTGCACATACGGAAAGATTGCACTAAAAGCAACATCATTGGTATCAACACCGGTACTGTAACTCAATACATTTACCAGTTTAGGTGTTACCGGATTAGGTGCACCGGCTACATAATCGTCGTACCACAAGCCGATCGCTGCAAGGACCACGCCGCTGACTGCCTGCAGTTCAATACGTGTGACATCATCTTCCAGACGACGTCCATTCGGAAAGCCATCCATGTTAGGAATAAACTGAATATTTGTATTGCCGTTGTATAAAGGATCTGTCAGTCCAAGTACTGCGGCATTGATCAGACCTTCGGAGCTAAATGCGGGGCTATTACGCGGCGTTACAGGAACGGCCATATTCAAGCGAAGCATGTCACCTCCATTGGGTAAAAAATTATTGATGAACGGTTTGCCGTTTGCCAGCGGATTACCGCCCTTACCGGTAGCCAGATGATAAGGTGCCAGGTTGGGAACACCTGTATGGAAAATAGGCCAGAGATCTACCGAGCGCGGAGAGCCTGCTGCCGGTAGCAGTAATGTGCCGAACAAGGCATCATCCAGTGCCGTACCCGCCACTGCCGGACTGCCTTTCAATCCAAATAAACCATTTTTGCCATTGCCGAAATCAAAAGCCTGTAGTGAATTACGTTGAATACGCAACGGAGTAAAAGCCGGTACAGCGCCTCCAAACAAACTGTCATCCATGTACAAAGCCAGTTCAGGATTGTAAAAAAAGTTTTTGAAAGTATCCAGATAGGCAAGGTCCTGATAAGGTGTCAATGAATTCCACAGATCTTTTTTTCCGATCGGGATCACTGCTTCATTGGTCAAAGGCATTCCTAAACGTGAAACCTGTATCCATGGACCACTATGCACTTCAGTGCCATTGGCTATCAGGGTTTTGATCTGCTGACGCGAAGCACTGGCCCATACACCGATCACAAAATCGCCGTCCAGAATGTTGGTAGCTGCTGCTACACCCTGACCGTTTTTTTGTAAAGTAGAAATGTCAACCTGAATGGCAATGACTGATACGTTCAAAAATTTCAGTCCGTCTTTTGGACCGCCACCCTGACGGGGCAAGTCTCCCAGGTCAAATACACCACCAAGATCTACGAAAAACGGATCATCTGCGGTGCCGCAAAATACTTTTTCACCGGAGGCTGCTGTTGCGATTGCGTTGTTGAATAGTGAGCTGTAGGGTGCATTTAATCCTGCTGTGCCTTCTATTGAGCGTGGTCCGATATTGGGCGGAGGCACGGTGCCATTGGCAATAATCGTTGTCCATGAAATGCCGCCGTTCAGACTTCTTTCAAGCATGTAAGTAGTTTTCAGATTTTGCTGCCCCAGACGAATATTGAAAAAAGTAGTGGGGTCCTGATTAACTTTTGTGAAAGTAAAGCGATACGTGATATCATCTCCTGCTGAAGCGGTATTGTTATCAATGTGAATTTCATACCTGATATTTTCACCGAAGGAGTAATAGTTTGGTCCGCCATGTGCGGCCTGCATCGGTACATAAGTCGCGATCAGCGTGATTTTGTTTGTATCGTTCGGACTTCTGAATGCATATACATCAGCATTATCCGCCAGCGGGTCGTTCGAGATCATAGGGGCTTCCCGGTGACTCGAAGCGGTGGCCGCCGAAACACTTGCCAGTACAGCAATGGCACATAGCAGAGTTTTTATTTTATTGAATTTTAAGTTCTTCATATAGAATCATTTATTGTTTTAAGAATTTAATAGTTTTTGTTTCAGTATTCGTATTCATTTTGATATAGTAAACACCTTTAACCACATGCTTCATACTCAACGTTTTTGAATTTGAATGCACATTACCGCTTTCTATCACTTTGCCATCGGCCGTATAAATGGAATAGCTAAACTGATCAGCCGCCGAAGTGATTTTCATTTCATCGCTCACCGGATTTGGATATAGTTCAAAGGCGTTTGTTTCACTGAAAATGACAGTACGAACTTCTGAATAGAAGAAGCGATTATCATTGTCCATCACTTTCAGGCGGTAATAATATTTGCCGTTTTCAAGCGAAGGGTCAGTAAAGCTGTAATCGTCTTTTTCAGTTGCGCTCACAAAAGTTACATTGACAAAATCGCTGCCATTGGTACTTCTTTGTACCTGAAAGCCTTTTACGTTTTCTTTGTTCGCCGTTTTCCAGTCGAGCAAAGCATTACTATACTGTTTAAAAACGTCAAAAGAAAGTAAATGCAGCGGCAGGGGTGTGGCTGTATTCAAACAAACAGCCTGTGTAAACGGTGTGGCCAGTCCTCCACCTTCTCCTGTACCTCTCCAGGGCATTTGTACAAAAGGGAAGGTAGTTCTGAAAGTAGTGTCATTAGCCGAAATACCTGTGTTGTAACTGAGTACGTCTACAAGGTCTTGCGTAACCGGGTTTGGACCGCCGGCGGTATAATCGTCATACCACAGACCAATTGCAGCTAATACTACGCCACCTACTGCCTGAAGCTCAATGCGTGTTACATCATCTTCCAGTCTTCTGCCGTTTGGAAATCCATCCATATTGGGTATCCATTCCAGATTGGCATTGGCATTATAAGGCGCTGTGGTTAAGCCGAGTACTGCTGCCTGTACTAATCCCATTGAACTAAATTGCGGGTGGTTTCTCGGAGTTACAGGTACGGCCATATTTAAGCGCAACATATCGCCAAACAAAGGCAGGAAATTATTGATAAAGGGTTTGCCAACTGCCAGCGGATTACCGCCTTTGCCGGTTGCAAGCTGATAAGGGGCTAAGTTAGGCACACCTGTGTGGAAAATAGGTAACAGATCAACCGACCGTGGCTGACCCTGACGCAGCAGGTAATTACCAAAAAGCATGGTATCTAATGCAGTTCCTGCACCGGCATTCGTGGCACGCAAAGGCCAGAGGCCATCGTGTGTATTGCCGAAATCAAAGGTTTGCAATGAATTTCGCTGAATACGCAAAGGTGCAAATGAAGGGACTGCACCACCAAACAGGGCATCGTCCATATAAAGGCCCAATTCCGGATTACAAAAGTAGGCTTCCATTGCAGGATCTTCATTGTAAGGAGTGAGGGAATTCCATTTGTCTTTATCGCCGATAGGAATTACAGCTTCGTTGGTCAGGGGCATACCGAGACGTGAAACCTGCACCCATGGACCGCTATGCATTTCAGTTCCATCAGCGTTGATGGTTTTCATTTGCTGTCGTGAAGCGCTGGCCCACACACCGATCACAAAATCGCCATCGAGTATATTGTTAGCTGTAGCTACACCCTGGCCATTTTTTTGCAAGGTAGAAATATCAACCTGAATAGCGATCACGGAAACATTCAGGTATTTTAACCCATCTTTAGGGCCGCCTGATTGACGGGGTAGATCACCCAGATCAAATACACCGCCCAGATCTACAAAAAACGGATCATCTGCTGAACCACAAAAGACCTGTTCGCCGGTAGCAGCAGTGCTGATCGCATTATTGAATAACGCGGGATAATTTGTACCAAGGCCTACGCCGGTTTCGATAGAACGCGCACCAATGTTTGGTGGCGGTACGATACCGTTGGCAATGATCACTGTAAATGCACCCCCATTGATACTTCTTTCAAGGGTATAAGTCGTCTTCAGATTTTGAGCTCCCAGACGGATATTGAAGAAAGTAGTGGGATCCTGATTTACTTTGGTAAATGTGAAACGATACGTGATGTCATCTCCGGCTATGCCGTTATTTTCAACATGGATCTCGTAGCGAACATGTTCGCCGAACGAATAATAATTGGGTCCGCCATGGGCTGCCTGCATGGGTACGTAGGTAGCAATCAGGGTCACCTTATTGGTGTCGTTCGGACTGCGAAAGGCGTACACATCGGCATTGTCGGCCAGTGGGTCGTTTGAAATCAGGGGCGCTTCACGGTGACTGGATGCGCTTACACTGAAAGTAAACAGCATGGCCATGGCACTCAGAACTGCCCTGATGGTTTTTATTTTAAAATTTTTCATGTTATATTTATTTAATGAGTGATAGAATCAATGACCAACGTCATTAGTTTACTGCAGTTCCTTTCCAGGGTGTTTGTACAAATGGGAAGGCCGTTTTGAACGTTGTGTCATTTTTCTCTACTCCGGTTGAGTAGTTCAGCACATTCAATAAATTATTGGTTACCGGATTGGCGTTACCTGCCAGATAATCATCATACCAAAGCCCGATAGCAGCTAATGCAACACCGGCTACAGCCTGCAATTCGATTCGGGTTACGTCATCTTCCAGACGACGACCATTCGGAAATCCATCCATATTCGGAATGAACTGCAGATTGGCGTTTGTATTATAGGCCGGGTCAGTCAGGCCCAATACGGCAGCATTGATCAAACCTTCTGAACTGAATGCAGGATCGTTTCTTTGCGTAACAGGCGTTGCCATATTCAAACGCAGCATGTCGCCACCATTCGGTAAAAAGTTATTGATAAAGGGTTTGCCGTTTGCGAGCGGGTTGCCTGCTTTTCCGGTTGCCAGATGATAAGGAGCCAGATTGGGTACGCCGGTGTGAAAAATAGGCCACAGATCTACAGAACGCGGACAGTTTGCAGCAGGCAATAAGAGATTGCCAAATATGGCATCATCCAAAGCGGTACCGGCTACAGCAGGTGTGCCTTTCAGGCCAAATAGTCCGTTGTGACCGTTACCGAAATCAAATGCCTGAAGCGAATTTCTTTGTACTTTCAACTGGCAAAAAGCCGGTACGGCACTGTGGTACAAACTATCGTCCATGTACAAAGCCAGTTCGGGGTTGTAAAAATATTTACCAAAGGTGTCGATGTAAGCAAGGTCCTGATAGGGAGTGATCGCATTCCACAGATCTTTTTTACCTACGGGAATAACAGCTTCGTTGGTGAGCGGCATGCCCAGTCGTGAAACCTGCACCCAGTTACCATTGTAAGCTGGATTGCCGCCTGCATTGCTTAAAGTACGAGTGGCCTGACGGGAAGCACTGGCCCATACACCAATTACAAAATCGCCATCCAAAATGTTGGCTGCCTGATTCACATTTAAGCCGGTTTTTTGCAAGGTGGCAATGTCAATTTCAAGACAAATAGAATGGACGTTTCTGCGAGCCAGACCATCTCTGATCACGGCACCACCCTGACGTGGAGCATCGCCCAGATCAAAAATACCTCCAAGGTCTACAAAGAAGGCATCATCAGCGGGACCGCAAAACACATTTTCGCCTGAGCTGGCGGTGGCGATCGCGGCCGTGATCAGCGCATTGTAATTGGGAGCGTTTAAACCTACTCCGGTAGTAATGGAACGGTCGCCGATATTGGGCGGAGGAACAATGCCATTGGCTAAAATGGTAGTGAAACTTACACCTCCATTGGTACTGCGTTCAAGGGTATAAGTCGTTTTTAAATTCTCTTGTCCCAGACGGATATTAAAAAAAGTGCTGGGGTCCTGATTCACTTTATTGAAGGTAAAACGATAGGTAATATCGTCACCTGCGGTAGCTGTGTTGTTGTCGATATGGATTTCATATCGGATGTCAGTACCAAAGCTGGCATAATTGGGGCCTCCGAATGGTTGTTGAATGGGAATGTAATTGGCGATGATGATCACCTTGTTAGGATTAGACGGACTCCTGAACGCATAGAGGTCAGTATTGTCTGCTAAAGGGTCATTGGCAATCAATGGGGCTTCGCGGTGGCTGGAGGCCGTGACGCTGTTGCTTGCCAAAGCGATCATGGCTGCAAGCATAGATTTTTTTAGCACATCCCGGAAAGAGCGAAAGGATAATTTTTTCAGTTTCATATTTTTTAATTTAAAGTGAATGATGGTGGTGAATAGTTCACCACTATACTATGTACGAACGGGATTTAAACTTGGTTTTGGAAAAGCAAGGAATTGTTTTTGCTTATTATAGTTTGTATCGCATCTGTCATGCTGAGC
>JADYYU010000365.1 GCA_020853515.1 Chitinophagaceae bacterium
CAGAAACAGGTTCAAAACTATTGACCACAAAACCTTTAAATGTACGGATCGCTTTTAGTTTGGAATCGCCAGAGATCGCTACAGCATCCGAACGGCTTAATTGCGGATCTTCCAAACCGGCTATGTATTCTGTTAATGCATAAATGCCAAAATTATTTTGCAGATAGGCAGCCAGCAGACTGATATTTTTTAAATACAAATATGACTTTGATTTGCTGATCTGCATTTTTTCCACCACGCCATCCTCAATCATTTTTGTCACGATCGCGTGCTTCATAGCAGAAGCCGGTATTTTGCATGCCGGTTCGCAAAGAGCCAGTAAGTTGCGCGCGATATGCAAGGGTAATTTCATGGAGATTTTTTTGCCCAAAAATAATCCGTTTCGGTTACCTGCCTCAATCTAATTCAATTGACTAATGATTCGTTTAATTCTGGTGTTGCGCTTATCATCTTTTTCCAGTTTATAAATATGTTTGTAGTTCAATGCATTGGTTTCGGTGGGTGAACCATTGATCAGCAAAATATTCCGGTCATTTGCAAATTGTAAAATACCCTTGATATTATTCGGATGCAGTTTACCAATTTCATCCATCATACAATGCAATCTGAAATCTTTGAAGCGCTTGCTCGCACCTTCTTTAAATACATTCAGCAACATAATATTGATCATGGCTTTCACCAGTACATCTGTTCCTTCTGAACCCACATTGGAGAGTTTTTCGACCCAGCCGGTATCATTTTGATTTTCTTCAATTCTGAATTTCAACTCAAAAGAATCTGATAAGGCGATGGTATCTTTTTTATAATCTGAAATGGCCTTGCTCAGGTGTTTCAGCAGTTCTACAGCCTTTTTGTTCTTGCTGGCATTGTCAACTGAACTGAACAAATTTAAACCACCGATATCAAAAGTATGCTCATCATTAAATTGCTTGATCTGAATTAACAACTGCACTACTTTATTTGCACTGTCATCAATTCTCAATTCTATTTTGCGTATAGCACCCACAAAATTTTTATTATCAAAATCTTTGTTGATATTGGAGATCACCTTTTGTATTTCACCGGTTTTACTCATCAGGTCGTTCGTCTGCTTGCCTACCAGACTGATCACATTGGCAAAGCGCTCATTCACCCTCTTTTCATACTCTTCGATCTTACTATTGCTGATAAATTCATTCAGGTCTTCTGCAAATTGCTGATAAGAATGTTTGTCTGTCAGGTTGCTGTTGAATTTAAAAATATTATCGACGGAAAAGTTGCCTAAAAATTTATTGGCTGATTCCTTCAGGTCATCAAGGCGCTTGATGGATGTATAATAACAGCGGGAAATGTCGTCGATCAGGGTTCTGCACGACTTTGAATTTTTATACAATTCTTTTTCTTCATGATAAGCAGAGTGAATGCTCAGATAGGCCTCCGACTGCAGAAAATTATAGTAGGCTTTTATATCATCTTCCTGTTGTCTCAGTTTCTGTGTGATCTCCTCAATGAAGGTTGTTATTTCCTTTATTTCTGAGTAGATCTTTTCCTTTGCGATCCTGTGTTTCTCATCTTCCAGGCCGGTTTGTTTTTCTAAGCTGGCCTTTTGCACTTTAAAACCTTCTGCTTTGTCAAGCAGTTCATTTTTATCAATTTTGTAAGCAGTCACCTTATCTCTGTTGTCGTCGATAAATTTCAATTCAAAGGTGATCGTTTTCAGATGTTCATTAATCACATACAAACGGTCGGTGTTGGCGCCTTTACCGGCCAGTTCCTCTTGCTGCTGAATATCCAGATATACTTTTTCCTGTTCAAATTTATTTCGCTGCACTTTTAAACTGTCATAAATGGTTTCCAGTTCATTTTTCAGATGTGCATCTATCTGCGCGATATGCTTTGCGTATTCCCGTTCTTTGCTTTTAATTTGTTTGGTCAGTTCATCTTCGAGCGACTGTAAATTTTGCTGAGCCTGCATTAAGATCTCTGTGGCTTTTGCGATGGACGCATCTACCCTGGACACTTCTAGTTGCTTCTCGTCTTTTGCTTTAAGTTCCAGATCTTTTAAAGATGATTTTGCTTTCAACAATTGATTTTTATCCTGATCGTGTTTGTAGCTTGTTTGCTTTAAACTGTCTTTAGCCAGCTTCACCAAAGGCTGATATTTTTTTAAGTAGGCATCCAGTTTTTTTGTTTCATCTGCCTGCAGGTCATGATATTCTTTTTGCAGTTTAACTATTGTGCTTTGAATGCGCTTCAGATCAGCTTTGTATTGTGCCAATGTTTTTACCCTGACCGGCAGCTCATCCGTTGCTAGCTTTACACCAAATAAAGACTGGCCTTCGTCCACTATTTCAGGGGCTAATTCTGTATTGAATAAAATCTCTTCACTCAGCATTTTGCCGATCGTGTTTTCCCATCCTTTTTTATGAATGTTTAGCCATCCATATAACGCGTGTTCGCTATTGCTTAAATTTTCGGTAATAGCAAGTTCCTGAAGCTGTAAAGCGGCAATCTGCTGCTGCAATCTTTCCTGTTCGCGCTGTGTCTGCTGCCTGATGCTTTTTTCTTCCAGCTCAATTTGCTTTTGCAGGGTTTCGATCTGATTTTTTAAATGCGTTAATTCATTGGTATTTTCTTTGATAGCTACTTCGTATTTTACAATTTCTTCCTTTGCATTTTCAATTTCAGTTTCTAAAAAGCGTTGATGAGTGATGGTGGCCCGGCGAATTTTTTCCTGCAGTAAATTTGTTTTTTGCTGCTCTACAATTTCTTTAGCCTGCTGAATCCCCTGTTCATTCAAAAATTTAATATCTACCACACGCTTTTCCTTTTGTTTCAGATATTCTTCTTTTTGCGCAGTCGCGATCTCTTTTTGCTCCAGTTCTTCTTCTTTCTTTAATTGTTCAAAGCTTTTCACCGACTGTTCGAGCGACTTATGCAGACTTTCATATTTTGTGGTCACTTCAGCAAACTGCAACGTTAAGATATGTTTTTCCTTATTTAATTTTTCACTTTCCTGTTCCAGATCTTTTTTCCTGTTGACCCGTTCAATGATGCTTTCGATATGAATGGTATTGTAGTACTCTGATCTTTCTTTCGCTTTTTTAAGATCACTTTCCAGCACGCTCACTTCTGCTTTGAGTTTATCTATTTTATTCCGGTGACGGGTTTCTGCAGCATCAATTTTATCCAGCAGCGCACTTTTTTCAGCTTCGACTTTTTCCTTTTTATCATGCAGTTTTGGAATACCGCGGTTTACTTGAGCAGCGGCATATGCCAGTTCGAGCGAAAATTTATTCTTTTCAGATTCCAGATGTTTGATGGCCAGATGATTTTTTACGACCGATTCAGCCTGAATGCCGATATGTGGTTCCTTATATTTTTGAATATCGTTGAGCTGGGTTTCAAAACCTTTCAGGTGATGCGTATAACTTTGCAGATCGATTGGTACATCTTCTTCATTCAGCGACATGATCATCGTTTGCTTGATGAACTCTGCTTCCAGTTTACTGTTTAAAAAGACGTTCTGTATGGTTCTCGGAATATTCTGATATTGTTTGCTTTGCAGTAATCCGTATTTGGCAAACTCCTTTTTACCCATCTCATTATTGCCATATAAAATATCGCGGTATTCTTCATAGCGGTCAATCTTTCGGGTATAATCGATCTTCTGCCTGTCCAGATTTGCCCTGATATCTTCCCATTTTTCAAAAGCGCGGCCATCTTCTGTTACAAAGTAAGAGCGCTGGTAGGCCGCATCAAAAAAGCGAAAACAAACCTTGCCCTGACTTTTGAAAGCAACAATACAGTAGTGTCCGTTTTCGTTAGACAGTTCGTAGATCAAAAACGAATTTTGATAAGGGAAATAATATTCGGCAAAATTTTTCTTTTCTTTACTGATGCCGAGCTTTAAGGTATCGGCATTATAAAAAAATAAAATGGCTCTCAGTAGCGTGCTTTTGCCCACGCCCTGGGTACCGATCAAATGTACATTGCCATCTACCATCACTTCGGCATATTGTATGGTGGCACTGTTGATAAAAATTACTTTATTCAGGAATCTCATTGACTGCTTCTTCTTGTATTTGAATGCTGATGATTAATTGTTTGATATAGTTAAACGACGACATCACCTTGTACTGATTCGTCAGTTCGTTTTCCAGTTCGGCATAGCCCGGCTGCACCAGTTGACTTTTAATCAGACTGTTGATCCGTTCTGCGTAGCTTCCTTCGCCGGTCAGACGTTTCATGATCTCTAATTTGTCTTTTAAGTTGGCGTCTACCTTTACCTGCTGCTGCACATCGGAGGAAGTGAAGCGGTAACCGGGTGCAAAACCATTATCGAAACTCATAAAAAAATCTACGACATCTACCCATTTGTAGGCCTGTTCAATTTTGCTTTCGATACTGGCTTTTGTTTCCGGCCGTGAAAAATAAAAATATTCATCACCGCGCTCCAGTACAAAGCCAATGGCTAAAAAGTAATTGTACAACCGGTCGAAATCTTCGTCCACCAGATTATACAATTTACTGTTATTCATTTCAACGCTGTTGCTGCAAATAAATTTTCCCTTACTTAAAAGTTCAAATATTTCAGCCGTATATTTATTGCTCGTTTGCATGATTGTTTAAAAATTCTGGTTTGTTTTTCATTTAATTTTTGCCTGTTACGATCGCATATTCAATTTGCTGATGCTGCTGGTACTGATCTTTAATATCGAGTTCCTGCTCAAAAATCGACACCATCTGACAAAAGATGGTGATCTTTTCTTCGTAGTTCACCTCCCGGGGATATTTATATTCCATCACGAAATTGAACAAATGTCTGCCCGATGCACTGAAGCCCCTTTTCAGTTCTTCGAGGTCAATAAAGATCTCATCTTCCGTTTGCGGTAATAGATCATCGGAGGCAATACTATCGGCAATTTGCATTACCTGCTTCCTGCCTTTTTTGAGCTTGCTATATACTTTTTCAATTTGCTGTCTACCATCATCCGTTTGCAAATAATCTAAAGAGATCTTCAGCGGGTAGGCCGGACGGGTTTCAAACACCACATCATTTTTATCTTTCAACACAGCCGTCAGATTTGTTTTTGCTTTTAACTCAAACTGATCTTTCAGATATTTTACCTGCTTGATCTTTTCCTGCACGCTGCTCTGGTATTTCACCTGATTTAAATACTCAATGATCTGTTTTTGGGTTTCAATCAGATTATGCCGGCTTTCGGTTAGCTGCGCCCGTAAAACGATCACAACCTGTTTGAGTTCTTCATCCAGGGCGGTATTAAAAAAAGTGATCTCATCTTCGGTCACCAGTTTATCGGTTTGCTCAATGAGCTGATAGATAGTCCGGCGTTTTTCGTCGAAGGCTTCCAGTTTAGCAATTTTAATACTGTAGTTGGGTTCGGTTTTAAATGCATTTTCAATATTACGGTTGAGGTCGATCACATTACGCAGGGTAATACGTCCGGTTTTGCGCAGCGATGCTTTGATCTGCTTCAGGTAGGTATATTTCCTGTGTTCATTATTTTCCTGTAAA